>NZ_JBIVQL010000005.1:0-276014 GCF_044755105.1 Arthrobacter sp. NPDC092385 | reverse complement strand
AATCCGAGCCCACTGGGCGTCGGTTAGAACAGCATCACGTGACACTCAAATATCGTCCCGCACACCGCCCCACGCTATTAGGAGACACGCCCTAGTGGCGACGGTGGCCGTCGTCGCCGCCGCAATCGTCGTGGTTCTGGTTACGGTCGCCGCCGTGGTCCTCGAGCTGCCGGAGGAACGGCTCGAGCCTGAGGTGGAATGCAACGCCGATGTTCTGCGCGGATTCCTGTGCAGCCAGCGCCAGCAGGTCACGCTGGGCCTCGGACAGCATCACCATCTCAACCGCGTAGAGAGCCACGTCCTCCTCGGACGCGCTACCGGACATCGCGAAATACTCCAGCCACACATCCTGCAGGTCGAGATCCTCCTGCAGAATCATCCGCACAAACTCCCGCCGCTGCTCCTCAGCGTTCAACACCTGAACCACCCTCATCCTCGCCCGGTCCCATCAACCTTCTCGAAAACCACGGGCGAGGTACAGGAGCTGGCTTACTCAAAACGAGGTTGCAGACGGTCACCAAAACCCCTACCCCTCAACCTTCTTGAACCTCAGGCTTTTTCAACCTCAGCCTCAGCCTCAGCCACTTTCTCAGCTTCGGGCAAGCTGGTGGTATGAGCTGGTCTATCGCGGATTGCCTGACGGCGATCGAGCTCTTCTCGTAGCTCGTGGTGCTGACCGTCCGTTTCCGCCTCTACCTCGCCGTCACGGATGTACTGCAGGTCCCGTGCCCGGTGATTCCTGCTGTTGAGGATGTCCAGATCATCTCGGTCTATCACTGTCAGATCCTCCGGGAACTCCTTACCCGGGTCCAACCTGCTGCTGTCGCTCACGAAATACCTCAATCACGTGCTGGCCGAAAAAGCCCCGCTTCTAGAGGCGAAACCGACGATACCGCAGCAACCCCAGAACCGCTCGACCGTCCAGGAATACCATTGTCACAGCCAATTGAATGCCTATACGAATGCCGCCGCATCGGCAAGTAGATAGCTATAGGGACTGCTGAAGGTTTAGTTTCCAGTGACGCAAGGCTTCCTGCAGGACAACCCGCGATACCGCCAACTGATGCACGCCTCCTAATGCCTCGTATCCCCCATCGGATAGACCAGCGCGTACAACGGTTCTACCCGAGCTGTACCGGCCACGTAGCGGCCGCGCGGTCTGGTGCCCTGGACGCTAGGCGGTGGATATCTCCGCCCCTCGAGGTGCTGCGTTGTCGTGAACGTCCGTTTTCCGTCTTTTAGCTGCCCACCACGTCGAGGCATTCCCGGTCAATGATGCCGAGGCCCAGGGACCTGCACAGCATGGCGTTGGCTGCGCAATGCTCTTACTTGACGGAACGCAGGAATCGCGACGACTGATGCGCGTCAGTTGAGGTCGGGCGTGGCACGGGTATGGCTGGTGATCCAGTTTGTAAGGTGTTCCGGACTGAGGGGTCTGCTGTAGTGGTATCCCTGTGCGAGGTCGCAGCCCATGCTGAGCAGGGTGGAACGTTGCCCGTCTGTTTCGACTCCCTCGGCGACGGCTCGGATTCCTACGGCGTGAGCGAGTTGGATGCAGCTCGCAACGATCGCGCTGTCACCGTCATTGCTCCCGAGCCCGCTAACGAAAGACCTGTCGATCTTGAGTTCATCAATGGGGAAGTCTTTGAGGTAAGTCAGGCTTGCGTAGCCGGTACCGAAGTCATCGATTGCCAGTCCCACACCCAGTGCTTTGAGAGCGGTGAGCACCGTGAATGCTTCCGCAGGGTTGTCCATGAGCGCCGTTTCGGTAATTTCCAGTGTCAGCAAATTTGGCTCGAAGTCGTACCGGGCGAGAGCGGCTTCGACCATCCCTATGAGTTGAGGATCGATGAGTTGCCGGGCGGAGAGATTGACGGCGATCTCGACGGGTGTGTGCACCGCGGCCAGCCTGCTCCATTGAGTGCCCTGTCTGATGGCTTCATCAAGCACCCGCGCTCCCAGGTCCCGGATGAGTCCGGACTCCTCTGCGAGGTCGATGAAGTCGATCGGTTGCAAGAGGCCTCGAGTCGGATGTTCCCAGCGCACCAGTGCTTCGACTCCACTGATGACGCCCGTCGCAACGTTGATTCGGGGTTGGTAGTGCACACGCAGCTGACCAGCTTCGATGCCGTGGCGGAGTTCTCCCAGGAGCCGCATCCGATTCACTGCTGGGTCGGACTCGGCGGGGTCGTGGACCTCCCAGGTGTTACGACCCCGTGCTTTCGCACGGTACATCGCAATATCGGCTCGACGCAGCAGCACGTCGGGGTCGACACCTCGGTCATCAGCGAGGGCGATACCGATACTTGCCGAGCAGATGACTTCCAGACCCTCAATGATCATCGAGCTGTTCAGTGTCTCGAGCAGACGTTGGGCCAGTACTGTCGCATCGGACAGGGCGCTGACGTGTTCAACTACCACGAACTCGTCTCCGGCGGACCGCGCGACGATACCTGTATGTCGCACAGCTGAGGTGAGCCGCCGTGACACGATGCTTAGAAGCTCATCTCCCGCCTTATGTCCGAGGCTGTCATTGACCGACTTGAAGTGATCGAGGTCTACGAATAGGACGGCGACCTTCATATCGGGCAGTGTCTCGGAAATGTTTTTTTCGAGGATAGCGGCCAGACCCGCCCGATTCGGCAAACCGGTAAGGGAGTCGTGCAGAGCGAGGTGTTGCAGTCCGGCCTCGGCCCGCAGGCTTCGGGCTTCGGACTCTTCCGCGCGCCTCAGTGCCGCGACGAGTTCGAGCTCATACTGGCGACGTTCGTGAGCGCTGAAGATGATCACCCAGATCTCCGCTCCCCCGTCGGCTCGAACTGACCGGACAGCTGTAAGCAGGGCAGCCCGTCGCTGTCCTTCCACGTCGATGATCTCCAGTGACACCTCGGACACTGTCCCGATCAACTGCATTCGAGGGGCAGTGTGGGTCGAATGCAGAAGGCGATCACCTATCGGCATGAGCCGGGGAAGAGACGTGCCAACGATGTCTTCGCTGCCATACCCGGTCCAGGTCAGGAAGGTCGTGTTCGCGGCGGTAACGGTCCAGTTTTCGTCGGTGATCAGGTAGCTGGACGGTGCCTGCTGGAAAAGCTGCTCGTAGTTCGTGCCCGACGTCATCCCAGACCTTGCCTCAGGTACTGCAGGATCGCCTGTGCTGTTTCCTCTGGGGCACTGGCCTGGGGCACGTGACCGGTCGCTGCGAGTTCAACAAGTCTGCTGCCTGTCAGCTTGTCATGCAGGTAACGTCCCACTTCGGGGGGCGCAAGCATGTCATCGGTGCACTGAAGGATCAGCGCCGGAACGACCAGATCCTCCAGATCAGAGCGAATATCCGAGAGAAAAGTGACTCTCGCGAAATTACGTGCGGTGTCGGGGTTGGTGCGGCAAAAACTCGCCTCAAGTTCATTTGTTAGCTCGGGTACGTCAGGGTTTCCCATGACGATAGGGGCTAGCGAGGCTGACCAGGCGAAGTAGTTGCTGTCCAAAGATTCCAGAAGACCATCAATGTCCTGCTGCGTGAATCCACCGACATAATCCTCGAAAGGGTCATCAATGTATGAGGGCGATGGAGCTACCAACACCAGTGCGCTGAACCTACCCACATCTGCGATACCAGCCTTGATGGCCATCATGGTCGCCACACTGTGCGCTATAAGGACAACATCGTGAAGCTCCAGCTCGCGACACAACCCGAGCAGATCCTCGACATACCCTTCGAGGGTCGAATACTTCTCGGAATCATACTGATCGAGGTCGGACAGCCCTGAGCCCATATGGTCGAACGATACGATGCGGTACTGGTCTTCGAAGAACGGGATGATCCGCTGCCACATGCTCTGATCACAGCCGAACCCATGGGCGAACAACAGCACCGGACCATCGGGCGGACCACTGATTCTCACGTGATGACGTTCAATGAGATCTGAGGTGCCAAAGTGCAAGGCCAATCCGCTTTCTAGTGAGGTAAGGCAAACAGGTAATGACGAAGGGTTCACGTCCGACTGGCATCACGGATGCCCCGGCGGTTCCCCAGCGATGAATCGCACGCGTCTCCGGCTCCATCCCAGCAGCGCTGAGCATGCGCGCAAATTCACACCGACTGAAGCGACATGCGCCCGGCTAGATCAACTTGAGCGCCCCATCAGCAAGTGGACAGCACGCTTCCCACCCGAGCCTAGGACGATCACTTGTACAGCATCAAAGAACTGGGCAGAACCTGCCTCAACATTGAGCATTCGAGGTGCTTGGGACTGCCTCGTAACCCTAAAGCTCTTTTAGACAGCTGCAGCTTGGATAGCTGACCAACCGCGCCGAGCAATCGCTGAACAAGACAGAACCCCGCTCACATGCTTCATGTGTGCCACGTAACCGTGTGCCTCAACGAGTAATAAAAAATGGCAGGCACCCCCGTCCAGGGTGCCTGCCACTCCCGCTCACTTTATCGCTACGGTCTTTTGCCCTCTCGACTTTAGTGGCGGCGGCCGGTGGTGTCGGTTCCGTCGTTGGTGGTTCCGTCAATGCTGTCGTCGAGAAGTTCGATGCGCTCCTTGCGGACGTCGCTGGTGACGGTTTCCTGGGAGGTGACGGTTTCCTTGTCGAGGCGGACGCGTTCGACAGGAACGGCTTCCTTCTCGACGACGGGGCGCTCTGCGTGGAGGACTACTTCATGCTCCTCTTCGCTGATAGTGGGGCCGGCAAGGGCATCACCGCGGTTGGCGTTGGTGATGGGCTCCCGCTCGATCCGTACTTCTTCGCGGGACACGGGAACGGTCTTGGTGACATTCTCCGTGACGATGTACTTCCGCAGCCGGGCCTTGCCGACCTCGCGGCGCTCGGTGCCTACGTGGAGTTCCTCCTCGGAACGGGTCATCGCGTCATCAGTGGTCGGACCGGATGTGTCCTGACCAACCGCCCTGCGTGACCGGTCATAGTTTGTTGTGGTTCCGGTCGTGGTGGTGTCTGAGTCGAGAAAGTCCCGGCCAGTAGTCCCCGTGGTGCCAGCGTGGCCGGCGAGTCCGTAGTGGCGGTACAAGGTGTCTTCCTCTTCGGGGCTGAGGGCGCCGTCCGATTCGATGCGGGGTGCATCCTTGACTTGGTCCTTGGTGTACCCGATGGTCACGTCGTCACCGGTGACGTTCGCGCCTTGCAGGGGAGCGAAGGACTCGGAGGTGCCGAACAGGCCTGTCTTGACGGTCACCCAGCTCGGGTCACCGGTCTGGTCATCCAGGTACACCTGGCCGACGGAGCCGATCTTGGATCCATCGGATGCGAGGACCTGGCCGCGGCCGGAGAGGAGGGTGTCGATGTCATTCTGCGAGATCATGTTGAACTCCTTGTAGATGTAGGACCTATATCCAAGACAGTCAGTGCTGGTCGGTCCCCGGTAGTGATTATCAGTTGGTAGTGAGTATCAGTTCGTGCAGCGCTGTCCTCGTTGGAAAACCACCGCTGGTCATAGCTACGGTCCGGTGTTATTGAGCTGTGGAAGCGTCAGTAGCACTAGCGAGCATCAGTGGCCGGTGAGGCCTGACTGGTGGTCGATGCCGACCTGGTCGACTTTGCGATGGAAGTGCATGCCTGCCTTGCCGCCGAGGATCGCCCCGATCAGGGGAACGAGGACGGCGATGGCCAGGCCGATCAGGCCGGAGGCGGTGAGCAGGCTCCCGTCGACGGGGATGCGGGGTGCGCCGCCAATGCTGGAGAGAATGTTGAACTGGTCGCCGGCGATCGCACCAAGGATCGCGACGACAATGGCGATCACGATCCCCCACAGCCACACAGCGATACCCTGCTTCACACCGTCAAAGCGCGCCATGCGGCCTGCGACGTACCCGCCGCAGTAGTACGCAAGAAACAGGACGATGGCGAGCACGATCCCGCTGACGATTCCGATAGTGTCAGCGTTCTGGGTGACCTGGTTCGCGGCATCCTGGGCACCGGTGGTGTTCGCGGCCCCGACTCCGACGCCGATGGCTGTTGCCAGGGCTCCGAGGATGACGGTCATGCCGATGGCGGTCAGCCATCCAAAGAAGGCAGCGCCCAGCTTGATCCCACCAAAGGCTTCCTTCTCCGCGGCCACCACGTCGTGGCGCCGCTGCTTCGGGGTGCTGGCCCCGGAGGTGTTCTTGTCTGCCATGTTGTGTCCTATTCAGAAGGTATTGCGAGTCTGGTTTACCGCTGGCGTTCATACCTCGGGTAGGTGAGCCTGTGACTACCCGAGGGGAACGCCCCACAAAAACGATACCTAAGGAGGCTGATCATCAGCACCCTTGCATTCTCCTTGACAGCACCCTACGGTGAGGTTGACACGAGCTGCTGGTGCGAGATGGGGCGCCCATAACTGGCTTCTCTTCACTCATATCTAGGAGTCCTCCATGGAAGAAACACTCAGAAGCGGTCTGGCGACCGTGGTCGAGTTCGTCCCGAAACTCGTCCTGTTCCTCGTTATCCTCATCGTCGGCCTGATCATCGCAAAGGTGATTTCCAAGGCCCTCGACAAGCTCCTCGAGAAGGTCGGCTTCGACCGCGCCGTCGAACGCGGTGGCGTGAAGAAAGCACTCTCGCAGTCCAAGCTCGACGCCAGTGACATCGTGTCGAAGATCGTCTACTACTTCCTGGTCCTGTTCGTCCTGCAGTTCGCCTTCGGTGTCTTCGGACCGAACCCGGTCAGTGACCTGCTCGCCGGGATCATCGCGTTCCTGCCCAAGATCATCGTCGCGATCGTCATAGTCGTCATCGCAGCGGCCATCGCTGCAGCAGTGAAGTCGCTGATCCAGAACGCCCTCGGAGGCCTGTCCTACGGCAACATCCTCGCGAACATCGCCAGTATCTTCATCCTCGGCATCGGCATCATCGCCGCCCTGAACCAGGTCGAGATCGCCACCACGGTCACCACGCCGATCCTCATTGCCGTCCTGACATCGATCGTCGGCGTTATCGTCGTCGGCGTCGGTGGCGGCCTCATCGCACCTATGTCCCGCCGGTGGGAGACCTACCTGAACAAGGCCGAGCAGGAAGCACCCAAGATCGCCGCCCAAGCCAGCACTGCACCCTCAGCCCAACAGCAGCTCCAAGACAAGGTCCGCCAGGCCAAGTCAGGGGAGACCACCACCTGGCCCAACGACGGCGCTCACCGCATCTAGCCGTCGCACCTCTCTGCCGTCACGGACGCTCCGTGATCGTGAGGGTGAAGTCCTCCCGATACGACGGAAGAGGTACCGCCCACTCGGGGTGGTACCCCTTCCGTACCTCAAAGGCACTCGGTGACATCCACAAACATGAAGAGATCGCAGCAGAACCAAAGGTCCGGAGGGAGCACGAGGTGACTTTAGCCGCGGAGGAACGCCGTCAGTGGAGGGAGCTCGAGCGGCAACTGGCAGCCGAGGAGCCCCTCTTGGTTCAGCTCACCGGAGGTCGCGGGACGAAGCACCGTACGGCTGGTTCAACTGGAGCGTTGGTCATGGTGCTGGTCGCGTTCGTGGTCCTGATCCTCGCCGTCATGACGGAGATCCCGCTGATCGGCGTCCTCGGACTCGTCCTCATGATCGTGGGTGGATCCCGTGTCCACCTGTCCGGACACAAGGATCAGCTCGCTGAGGGCCAGCCCAAGGATTCGGGGGGCGTGGTGTGATGAAGCAAGATTACTGGTCCTCCCTGCAGCTGCTGTCTGTAGCGGCCCGGGCCCTCCAGCGGGAGTCAGCGGCCCACCTCAAAGCGCTCGGGCTGCCTCAACTGGGTTATTACATCCTGGAGTACCTTGATGAGCGAAGTCCCATGCTGCAGTCCGAACTCGCCCGCCTGGTGCGCGTCCGCCCTCAGACCATAGGCGCCGTCCTGACGACACTTGAGACCAACCAATGGATCACCCGTCAGCGCGGCCTCCCTCGAAATCAGATAGCCGTGAGCATTACCGAGCGAGGCCGGGCCCTCTTCGAGGCCGCGCGAGAACGCCTCCGGGCGCTCCACTTACCCGCTGATGTCGAAGCCCTCCGGCCTATCCTCGCCGCAATCATCAACCGCACCGCGCACTGTCCCGGGTCATAACGCAGTCTGCCAAGGCTCGAGGCACTTCTGGACACCATCGGACTGTTATGCGTGGTTACGCGGGTTCTTTCCAGCCACGGCCCTGGCAACCCAGGTCAGCTGTCGCTGCTTGTCCGGTGGGATGCGTCCATCAGGGCGCCTCGCGGGCTTCGTCGCGGTCCAAGTCGTGGCGTTCCATCAGCATCCCGCGGGCGATGACGTCCCGAACCACGTCCACCACGGCGTCGACAACCTCATGGGCGGTTCGGTCCGAGAGCAGGAAGCCCTTGGTCCTGCCGATCATCACACCGATCTCATCGACCCAGGAAGTGTCGCTCATAAGCGGAAGCCTTTTCTGAGTCTTACGGATTCCCTGGCTGCCGCGTTCGGGGCTTTCGGGGCATCGACCCACCATGGACGGTAATTCCGACAGGAAACTGCATCATGACCTTTGGCTTCGTTACCGTCCGAGCCCACCTCTCGATGGGGTGCTGCAAGCCGTACCTCTGCCTTATCTCCTGAGGTCATACGGTTCGTTCAGCTCCGGGTCTGGTCGCGAAGGGGTCGAGGTCGACGGTCAGGCTCATCGTGTGCTCGATCGGGTCCTCGCACACCAGGTCATGAATGAGGTTCAACCATTTCATAGCGGCTCCCTGGTCGGTGAAGAACTCCGAGGGGTAGACCGCGCCCTCGTACGGGGCTGACAGCATCCGGTCCATCGGGCCCCTGCCGAGCATTGCAGCAGCCAAGACATGCCTGGCCGCCATGAAGATCCTGCGGGCTTCTGGGGACACATCGTCGACCATCCTTACGTCGACCAGCACCACGTACTGCCGGTGCTCGGTGAGCTCGAAACTCTGCTCCAGGATAGCCAGGGCGTGATCAGCGGTGACGGAGACGTTGGCCAGCGGGGATACAGCGACTGCGCACCTGTCGATCCGCCGGATGCTGAACTCAGGGACGACGGTAATGTGGCTACTCACGAACAAGACTCCCGGGCACGAGGACTGGCAATACACCTGCGGCTGCAACCCGAAAAACGCCTGAGACCGGCGGGGCCGACAAGAACTATCCATCCTAAGCAGCTGCTGCCTTTTCAGGCGCCACGGAGGAGTGCACCTGACGATACGTCCGATGTCCCTGCCAGGCCGATCACCGGCGGACCCAGGGTCCTCAGCATCCACCCCCCTCCCGGACGCCGCTCGATGGAGGACACAGGTGGGCATTCAGATACACGTGCTTTAGATGACGTCCTGCTGATATGGTCAACGGTGGTTCAGAAGAGAGCCGACGTTTCATCATGCTCTCTTCACCCGGACAGGCGGCGCCATGCACACCAGACTTACTCCGTCGGAAGCGTTCCCCTAAGACCTCGCCTCGCTCCCCCTCCCCGACGTCGAGTTCCTCAACAGCAAGATCGAGCGCGAACTGTCATACGAATACGCGAACGAGGTTAAACCTGATTCGGAAACGGAATTCCTCAATGAGGAACTCATTGAGGAACTCGATCGCCGCGACACCGCCGAAACCCCGCAACCCCGCAACCACTACGTGATCCACCCAAATCCTCGAGTCCTGCACCTGGCATAGCTAGCCCCTTGTGAAGAGTCTGTAGGCCCCCCGTCGGTGGTTCTGCGTCCGCCTTTGCTCTGCCTGGCTCGATGCCGATCTGTGCTGTGATGACTCGTCCTAGAGTCGGTAAGGAATACCAGCTGTGCCCGATGAACGAGAACTTGCCGCAGAGGCTGCGGACAATGAAACGGTTGCTTTGTTACAGGACATTGTCCTGGACAGCCAGGACGTGCAGGAGTTCCTCGACGGCCTGGTCACCATCGCCTCCACTGCCTTCACCGGCGCATACGGTGAAGTGTTCTGCGGGGTTACCCTGCTGCGTCCCGGGTCGATGACAACGGTTGCCAGCAGCAGCGAACGGGCTCGGGTGATGGATGAGGTGCAGTATGGGTTCAACGACGGACCGTGTCTCCGGGCTGCCCGGGAAGGTCACACCGTGCACATACCCGATTTCCTGACCGAACCCCGGTTCCCTGAGTACCGTGAAGCCATCGCCGGCCATGGGATCCGCTCAGCGCTCGGTATTCCCATCCGCCTCGATGCCGGCGCCAGCGCGGGCCTGGACTTCTACTCCACGCAACCGAACGCTTTTACCGGCACCAGCATCGCTGTCGCCGAGGGCTTCGCCCGCGACGCATCCAAATCCCTGCGCCTTGCCGTGCGCATCGCGACCCTCAGCGACAACGCCAACAACATGAAAGCAGCCATGGAATCCCGCACAACCATTGATCTGGCCGTGGGAGCGATCATGGGCCAAAACCGGTGCAGCCAGGACGATGCAATCACGATCCTCCGCACTGCCTCCCAAGGCCGCAACCTGAAACTGCGGGACCTCGCAGCCGACCTCTTGGCGTCCCTCGGACAGACAGGGCCGGTCCGCACCCACTTCGACGGCTGACTTCCGCCCCGGCTACCGTTATGTACCCCAAGCTCGCTGAGTACGAGGAACATCAGCCTGCCCGGAGCCTTACTGCTGGTCAGGGTCCTCTGGCTCGTCGGGCAGTATTCGTGGCCCATCGATCTCGTCCTCGACCTGTCGGGCGAGCGTGCGCAGCTTCTTCCCATCGCGCATGGAGTATTCCCGTGGTTCCTGGTCGATCACGCACAACGTGCCGATCGTCCAGCCTCCGGGACCCCGCAGCGGATAGCCGGCGTAGAACCTGATGTAGGGCTCGCCCAGAACCAGCGGGTTGTGCTTGAAGCGATCATCCTTCCGGGCGTCCCGGACGATCAGCGGACCGGCATTGCGGATCGTGGCATTGCAGAAGGAGATCTCCCGCGGCATGTCCTGCCGGACCGGCCCGATCACGGACTTGAGGAACTGGCGGCGGTCATCGATGAGCGCGACGATGACGGAGCTGACCTGGAAGTAGTCCTTCGCTTCCCGGGTGATCCGGTCGAATCGCTCCTCCTGCGCGGTGTCCAGCAACCCGGTCCGGGTCACCGCGTGCAGGCGTTCCTGTTCCTGTTCCTCAGCGGTGAACAGGAAAGCTCCCGCCAGGCCCAGCGCCCGCCGGGAGTCCGCCGATGAACCCGACGGTGCATCATCGGAGCAACGGTTGATCCGGTTCTTGGCCCCCACTCCGGACAACAGCTCGTTGGTCGCATCGGCCAGGATGTCGCACTCCTGGTCCTGCAGCACCAGCAAGCCTCCCAGGTACGCCTCGAGCTCGAAGAGTGAGACCGCCCCGCCCAGGCCGTAGTAACTGACCCACACATCCTGAAGGGAGAATCCTGTCGCTGACAGGGCCTCCCTCAACTGCTGAACCTGCGCTTGTGTGCCCAAGATCTAAACCCTCCGTGTCGACAGCCCCACCCAAGCCGTTGGATCGTCGTCGCAAGACCGACCGCTAATCCCCACACTATTCATCAGCAGGCTTACTCTCCTAAGGCTAGCAACACCCTGGTGCACCCTTCATCCGTTATTGGACCTAGAAGAGATGAACCATCCAGGGCAAACAGCAAGGATGCCCTCCATCTACAGACAGCGGAAACATCCCCACACAAGCGACGAGGAACAGCGGCACGCTGGAGACCTCGTTCATCGGTACCTCGAGCGTGCAAAGGATTGACAACCACCCACGCGTAAAGGACCCTTGTCAGGACAAGCGTGTTTTACATCAAGGGGTGGCGTGGAAAACAGGATCCGCGATCTTCGCGCCGAGACCGGCATGTCGCAGCGGGAGCTGGCCGAGACCCTCGGGGTCTCCAGGCAGACCGTGAACTCGATCGAAACGGGCCGGTACGATCCGTCCCTGCCCCTGGCTATCGCCATTGCCCGCTACTTCCACCGCCCAGTAGAGGAAATCTTCCATACAGACTGACAAGCGTCTTCACCGCAACGTAGTGGCCCTCGGGATCCTGGGAGTGATCCTCGGCCTGGTGGCCATCGCCCTGGTGCTGCTCCGCGAGCACGCCCCGGGCCACATGATCCCCGGGTTCCTCGTCGGACTCGGCATCGGTATCGCAGGAGCCCTCGTCATGGCATGGAGAGTACTTCGCCGGCCAGAACGTGCCACGACCTTCGAGCGTGCGTGGACCCAGACCGGGGATGAACGCGAGGACACACTCCTGACCCGCGCACTAGCCGTCGTCGGCCTGGCATCCCTCCCCCTGATCGGCATCGCCACCCTCGCCATCGGATTCGGCGCCGAACCACCCATGGTCATGACCCTGCTCATGGGGACCCTGTTCGTCACCGGCGCTGGCTCCTTCGCCATCATCAACCACCGAAGCTGGACCCCCCCAAACATCCACCTTGTGCGTCTCGAACTGCTGCAGGGCAGTCCCGTCGCGCAATTCGGTGTCCCGCGTCGACGCTCGACCAGGTTGCTCAGATGCCGGTCTCATAGCCCGTCCAGTCAAAGCATCCTTCGCCGAGGCCAGTAGCGCTGGAGGCGGACTGTGGCGCCTCATAAGGTCGCCTCGCTGCCGAGGGCGGCTTGTCTTCAAGTACTTGAAGTTCCTATCGTTGAAGATGTGAGCGTACCGACCATCCGGAGAACCTACACGATCAAGGAAGCGGCGGCCCTGACGGGACTGCCGGCCAGTACGCTGCGCTACTACGAATCGATCGGCGTGATCGCGCCGATTTCTCGTGGCGCCAGCAGCAAGCACAGGGTCTACACGCCGGAGGATCTGGATCTGTTGACCTGGGTTTCCTGCCTGAGCGCGACGGGAATGTCCGTGAGTGACATGCGTCGCTACATCGGGAACGGGGCGCTTGGTGCTGACGCGGCCGAGCAGCAGATCGAGCTGTTGAAGGCCCAGCAGGAACAGCTGGCCGTAGAAGCGAGGTCCATCGCGCTGCGGAAACGCTACGTCGCACTGAAGATCGACTACTGGCAGGCCGTCCAGGCCGGCGACGAGTCCAGGGCCGCACAACTGTCGGATGAAGCACGCTCCCTGGCCGACGACCTCAAGAAGACCAAGAAGCAGTAGGCACCACGCGCCCCTGCCAGCGGACCGGACCGTCCGCGTACTCGGCGCGCCCGCACTGCCTGGCACACCCACCCCTAGGAGAAAACACATGACCACCACCGTTCACGCCTACGCCTCCCCCTCCCCCGACGGCGACCTCGCCCCCACCACCATCGAACGCCGGGACGTCGGTCCCCACGACGTCCTGATCGACATCAAGTACGCCGGCATCTGCCACTCCGACATCCACACCGTGCAGGGTGACTGGGGACCGCAGCCCTACCCGCTGGTGCCCGGCCACGAGATCGCGGGCATCGTCGCTGAAGTCGGCTCCGAAGTGACCAGGCACGCGGTCGGCGATCGGGTCGGCGTCGGTTGCATGGTCAACTCCTGCGGGCAGTGCAAAAACTGCACGGCGGGCGACGAGCAGTACTGCGTCAACGGGATGGTCGGCACCTACGGCGCCACCGACCGTGACGGGACCATCACCCAGGGCGGCTACTCCACCCACGTCGTCGTCACCGAGGACTTCGTCCTGAGGATCCCCGAGGGCATCGGACTCGATGCCGCCGCCCCCCTGCTCTGCGCCGGCATCACCACCTACTCACCCCTGCACCGCTGGGGAGCCGGCCCCGGTAAGAAGATCGCCGTGATCGGCCTCGGCGGGCTCGGTCACATGGCCGTCAAGATCGCGCACGCCATGGGCGCCGACGTCACCGTCCTCTCACAATCCCTCAAGAAGCAGGAGGACGGCCTCCGGCTGGGAGCGGACCACTACTACGCCACCAGCGACGAGACCACGTTCACCGATCTGGCCAGCTCATTCGATCTCATCATCAACACGGTCAGCGCCCGGATCGACATCAGCGCATTCCTGGGACTCCTGACGGTCGACGGCGCCCTGGTCAACGTCGGCGCGCCCGCCGAGCCGCTGCCGGTGAACGCCATGGCGCTCATCGGTGGTCGCCGCTCGTTCGCCGGCTCCATGATCGGCGGCATCGCAGAAACGCAGGAGATGCTCGATTTCTGCGCCCGCAACGGTATCGGCGCCGAGATCGAGGTCATCCCGGCCGAGAAGATCAATGAAGCCTACGAGCGGGTCCTCGCCTCGGACGTCCGCTACCGCTTCGTCATCGACGCCGCCACCTTCGCCTAGGAGACCAACCAGCCCGAGACATGCCGTAACCCCTACCACCACGCCGAAGCTGAACTGGAGCGTGGTGGCAGGGGTGCCCCGGTTCTGGGAACTGCAGTCTCCCTGAGCGTGGTGATGACCCGCTGGACTGCGGTCCGGTGGAGAGCCTCTGGCCGGCAGAGAATGTCAACACGCCTGGCGAGCGGTAGATCGTGGATCGGTTTGAGGACGATGCCGCTGCCAGGCGGAGGGGACGCGGTGTAGCGGGGCATCAGCGCGACGGCGGGGCTCGCGGAGACGATCGCGGCTGCGACGAAGAACTCGTTGATCCGGTGCGTGACATTCAGGGGTTTGCCGGCATGGACCGCGATCGCACACAGGGCGGAAACGAGCGGGAACCCGTCCTGAACGGACACCCACTCCTCATCGAGGAGGTCCCTGACACTGACGCTCGGAGCATTCGCGAGCCGATGCCGGCCCGACATGGCGACATCCAGGGGCTCGCGTGCCAGCGGTATGGCCGTGATAGATCCTGGCCACGGCGTACTGTGCTCGAGGCGGTGGGCGATGACCAGGTCGTAGTCGGCGGCAAGGGCAGGAAAGTCGTCCTGCCCTACATCCCGGTCGTGGCACAGCAGCCGCGGGCTTCCTTCCCCGGACAGGGCTTGGAGTAGGGGGCCGAAATAGGTCAGGCCCGCACTGCTGAAGGCGGAAATACTCACCGTCGCGGTGGGATCCTGGAGGTACCCGCTGACAGCCTGCTCGGCGGAACTCATGGCGACACTGATATCCACCGCAGCCCTGGCCAACGCCTGACCGGCACCGGTCAGCACAAGGTTCCGTCCCCGACGTTCAGTCAGGGGAACATCGACCCGACGCTGCAATGCCGTGAGTTGCTGGGACACCGCCGACGCAGAGACGTGAAGGGCTCGTGCCACAGCGGCAAGGCTGCCACGCTCGCCCAACTCCCGGAGTAACCGCAACTGGTGAAGATCCATAAGTGAACGCTAAACCAGTAGTTCACCAAGTGCCCTCTCGTCTTACCGGTCTGTAGCCATGAGACTCAGGGGGTGACCTCCCCATTACTGTTCCACCCACCGGAAACCTCATCACCTCGACGCCGCGCACTCCTTGCTTCCCTTCTTGCTGCGCGCAGAGTGGACCTGCTGCTGCTCCTGGTCGCTATCGTGTGGGGCAGCAGCTATCTGGCAGCGAAAACCCTCACCGATACGCTCGGTGTCACGGTCATCCTCTCCCTGCGTTTTCTCATTACGACCGTGGCGCTGGTGGTGATCTGGCTGGTCTGGAACCGCCACCGGGCCACACGCCGCGAAGCCATGGTCGGCGTCATACTGGGTCTCACCCAGGCGGCCGTGCTCATCCTCGAAACCCATGGGATCGCCGGCACCAGCGCCACGAACGCCGGACTGATCATCAGCCTCGTCATCGTCTTCACCCCCGTCACCGAGAGCATCGCCTTCCGGGTACGACTACCGCGCACGGTCTTCATCGCCGGCGTCATCGCAGTCGTGGGCGTCTGCCTGCTCGTCTCCGGTGACGGATTCGCCACACCCACCCCCGGAGACCTGCTCATGCTCGCCGCAGCGCTCATGCGCTCCATCCACGTCACCGCCGTCTCCACGCTCACCCGGGAGCGCGGCTACAGCGCCCTGACTCTGACCCTGATCCAGAGCGGACTCTGCGCCCTCGTCTACACTCTCGGCGACTACAAGAACGTGCTTCAGGCGGTGCGGGGCTTCGACACGGGCGAATGGATCGGCGTGCTCTACCTCGGCCTGGCGTGCAGCGTGTTCGCATTCCTCGTCCAGACCTGGGCCATCCAGCAGACATCAGCATCCCGGGCCAGCCTCCTCATGGGGACCGAACCCATCTGGGCCGTCCTCATCGGACTCACCATCGGTCAGGAAACACTCACACTCCTCGGCGTCACTGGTGCCGCACTCATCATCACCGGCACCTACCTGGGACTACGAGCCGAAACACGCCACCGAACACCACCAACACCTCACACCGATCCGCCTGACACCGCCTGACACCGCCTGACACCGCCGAAAAGGCTCGCGGTCACTGAAAGGCGCCGGTAGACGCATGACCACTGATTCCCGGTGAGGGAACCTTGGGTTCCTGCGGTGACAGGAGCGGTTGGCACTTCTCGGTGTCGGTCCGGGGGCTGCCATGGAAGACTGCCTGCATGGAAGCCCCGGCGCGCGATCACGACCTCGTCCTCTTCGGCGCTACCGGCTTCGTCGGTGAACTGATCGCCGGATACCTTGCGGACCACGCTCCGGCGGACCTGCGCGTAGGACTCGCGGGGAGGTCGAGGGTGAAGCTCGAGGCGGTGCGGTCCAGGCTGCCCGTCGCTGCACAGGGCTGGGCCCTCATCGAGGCGGACTCGGAGCACCCTGACTCGCTCGCTGCGCTGGCCGCGGGCACCCGCGTGCTCTTCACCACGGTGGGTCCCTACGCGAAGTACGGGCTGCCGGTCGTCGAGGCGTGTGCCCGCGCCGGCACCCACTACGGGGACCTGACGGGCGAGGTGTCTTTCGTCCGTCAGGCCATCGATCGCTGCGACACCCTGGCAAGGACGACCGGTGCTCGGATCGTCCATGGATGCGGCTACGACTCCGTCCCGTCGGACCTCGCGGTGCTCCTCCTGCACCAGGCCGCGGAGGCCGACGGCGCGGGCGGACTGACCGAGGTGCAGCTCGTCGCCAGGGCTAAGGGTGGCTTCAGTGGCGGCACCATCGAGTCGATGCGTGGGCAGCTCGACGGCATGCGGTCGGACCGCGTGCTGCGATCGCTCGCGGCCGATCCCTACTCCCTCAGTCCGGACCGGACGGCGGAGCCCTCGACCCGGCAGCCTGCGGACCTGGGGTGGGTCGGCCGATCGGAGGACGGCCTGTGGACCGCACCCTTCATCATGGCGTCGGTGAACACGCGGATCGTGCGTCGGAGCAACGCACTGCAGGGTTGGGCCTACGGCCGGGCCCTGCGGTACGGCGAGGTGATGGGCATGGGGCGCGGGCCCGTCGGCGCAGTCATCGCCGGAGCGACGGCGCTCGGCCTACGGGTGTTCGGAGCCGCGCTGGCCCTACCTCCCACGAGGAAACTGCTGGACCGCGTCCTTCCGTCGCCCGGGGATGGCCCGAGCGAGGCAGCGCGGCGCTCGGGCTGGTTCCGTTCCCGGGTGACCGCTTCTACGGAGAGCGGCCGGCGGTACCGGGCCGTCGCAGCCGGGCCGGGCGACCCCGGATACGCCGCCACCGCCGTCATGGCCGGGGAGACAGCGCTCTCGCTGGCCCTCGACGGCGCCCGCCTGCCGCCCACCGCAGGATCGCTGACCCCGGCAACCGCCCTCGGCGACGTCCTGGTGGAGCGGCTGCGTGCGGCCGGCCATACCTACGAGGTCGTGTCCCTCACCTGATGTGCTGGGCATGCTGATCCGACCGGCTGGAACTCCTGGTGGGCGCTGCGTGCGGCAACGCGTGGTTGATGATGTGCACGATGCGCGTCGATGTGGAGACCTCGAAACGTGATGAGGCCGTGCACGCGATCGAGCAGGTCTTCGGTTCCATGACCGCCTTCACCGGCCGAGGCACTGGACATCCTCCAGCGGGCCTCCATCACCAGGAATGTGAAACTGCGACCCGGCCACTGCGATCATCAGCAAGGCGGCCCCCTCCGATGCGCCCTGACAACGGCTGATCGGCACTTCCAGAAGCACCCAGGAGGATGATGCGGGAAGCCGTTCGGCCTCATCCCGTCCTACGGCTGTCGTGGCAGGCAAAGCTTGAGCATGAGCACGGGTGATGTTGAAAGTGTGCTGTGCATACTGGACCCACGCCTGAAGGATGTCCCGTGGTTAGTTCGCGGGCTCAGCCGGCCACACCGACGAGCCTCCTCCCCCGAAACCCCGGAATCTCCGGCTCCCATGTCTGGTGTCGAAGCTCATTCTGCTGAGACCGTCGAGTATTTCGTCAACTGCCCGACCGGCGTCGTCGAGCACTACTTCGAATCCCCTGCCCTGCACTGGTCCGATGAGCTGTATCGGATCCACGGGTACGAACGCGGCGAGATCGTCCCCACCCTCGACCTCGGCATCTCCCACTTCGAACCCGGGGATCAGAACGCGGCCAGATCCCTGTGGGAGAGCCTGTTGAGCGTCGGCGGCCCGCGTTCCGCGTACCTGTCCCTGCGGGACGTGAACGGCAAGGTCCGTAAGGTCCTGATCTCAGGCGACTACATCCTTACACGAGGCGAGCACGGCAATGAACCCATCGGCGTGTGGGCCCTGGTCGTGGATCTGACGCACTCCATCCATATGGATACCCACCGCCTGGCGAACGAAGCCGTCGCAGCATCCGCCGTGAAGCGCAGCGTGATCGAGCAGGCCAAGGGTATCCTGATGGCTCGGGGCGGACTGACAGCATCCGAGGCTTTCGACTGGATCAGCCGGCGCAGCCAGGTCTCCAACCGCAAAGTCATCGCCCTCTCCCAGGACATCATCGATCGCACCCACCAGCTCAACCAGCGGAACCAACCCGCATCCCGTGCCCTGGCCCTGCTGGAGCTTCTTCCAACTCCCTAGGAAGTCCTGCCTGCTGATCAGGGGCTTTCCTGCTCGTCATGGGGTTGCGTTCCTGCAGGTGTCACGAGGAGTTCGGCGATGCGGCGTCGATCGATGCTGACGACCTGGAGGGTCGCGCCCTCCACGTCGACCGTGTCTCCCGGTGTCGCGAGCCGGCCGAGGCGGTCGAGGACGTAACCGGCGACCGTATCCCAGGTGCCGCGGGGCAGTTCGATACCGGTGGTCTCGGCGAAGTCCTGCAAGTTCAGTCGCCCGTCCACGACGCCCCCGCCCTCGGTGAGCTTGATGGGTGCGGCATCGGTGTCGTACTCGTCGAAGATCTCGCCCACGACTTCCTCGACGAGGTCCTCCAAGGTGACGATGCCGTCGGTGCCACCGTACTCGTCGATGACGACGGCGATGTGCGTGTTCCGGGCGCGGAGTCTTGTGAGTGTGGGCAGAACACGAGCGGTAGCGGGCAGGTACGGGATCGGCCGGAGGATCTGCGCCAGGGGCGCGCTCCGGTCGTGCGCGGCGGCGTCATACAGGTCCCGCACGTGCACGAAGCCGGTGATGTCGTCGATGGACTGGTCCACGACCGGGTACCGGGAGAACGGCAGTTCCACGATGCGGGAAATCGCCTCACCGACGGTGTCGCTGCTGGGGATGGCGACGACTTCGGGACGGGGACGCATCACTTCGCTGATCTGCCGGTCGCGCAGTGAGAGGACATCGTCCAGGATGCGGCGTTCGTCCTCGGGCAGCCCTTCATGGCTGATGACGATGTCGCGGAGTTCCTCCTCGGTCATCTCTTCGCTCCTGCGGTGCGGGTCGCCTCCGAGCAGACGGACGACGGCGTTCGTCGACACGGACAGCAACCAGATG
The DNA here is from genome assembly GCF_044755105.1 of Arthrobacter sp. NPDC092385. Taxonomy (NCBI): domain Bacteria; kingdom Bacillati; phylum Actinomycetota; class Actinomycetes; order Micrococcales; family Micrococcaceae; genus Arthrobacter; species Arthrobacter sp. NPDC092385. The sequence goes on along the minus strand of NZ_JBIVQL010000005.1, from coordinate 256,389 downwards.
ACCGGACGCATCAGTACCGCGAAACCGTTGAGCACCGGCGCCACCGCATAGGCGAACTGCGCGTTGCGTTGAATCGCCAGGCGTTTCGGCGCGAGTTCACCGAGGACGAGCGAGAGGTAGGCGACAACCAGGGTGAGCAGGATGGTGGCAAGGGTGAGGGCAGCCGGCTCGCCCAGCCCGAGCGACACCAGCAAGGGTGCGACGGAGGGGGCAATCGACGAGGCCCCGTACGCGGCCGACGCGAACCCGGCGACCGTCACTCCGATCTGCACCGCTGACAGGAAGCGGTTCGGATTGCGCGCGAGTGCGGCGACCTTCTCGCCCCGCTTCCCACGCTGTGCTATCGCATTGACCTGACTGTCCCGAAGCGTCACCAGCGCCATCTCCGTCGCGGCGAACACACCACCGATGAGGACGAACACCACGACCAGGGCGATGTTCAACGCCAGGTCACTGTTCATTCGGCCACCTCAGGGGCAGGAGGCCGGCCCGGCCTCCGCCGGGCGCCGGGTCTATCGCAGTCGGACGAGGTGTCAGGGGAACGGCTCATACCTCCACTCTAGGAAAGGGAAGTCACACCGGTCGACCCGAGGCCCGAAAAGGTGCACCGCATGCCTCGGCCGGTGGACGGGACGGACACCGCCCGACGAAGGCGGAGTACGGGTCGGGTCCGGCGGCATGCCGAGCTACATGGCCGCCGCCGTCGTCGTCAACCCGTGGTCGCCGTCCTTCACGTACGCCTCGAGGACGTCACGTGTTCCCGTCCAGGCCTGCGGCCCGTAGCGGTCGTTGTCCACGTGGCGCAGCTGGGCCTCACCACTGAACATGCTGACGAAGTACTGCATCCCCTGCCAGGCGGGGAAGGCCGCCTCCTCGTCCGCTGATACCCGGCGGCCGATCCGGGCCATGCCCGACAGCATTCCCGTGGTGCCGGCCCACTGGGTGGTGAACGGAACGCCGGTGAGCTCGGTCATGATCCGCGCGAGGCCTCGGGCCGTCACGCGGTCCCCCGCCACCTCGACGAAGCGGGGCGCGGCGTCGTCGAGTGCCACGTGCGCAACGGTGCGGGCGACGTCGTCCTTGGTGGTGAAGTCCAGGAGCTGGTCCGGCGAGGACCAGTAGAGGACCTTGTGCCGCTTGAACAGGATCATCGGAGCCTGTCCGGTCAGCATGTCCGCAAAGGCGCCGTTGAGCACGGAGGTGGCGCGGAGCGGCGCGGCATCGAGGGCGGCGGCGAACTCCCGGCGCAACTCGAAGTTGCGGTTGGTGCCGGGGGTGACACGGCGATGATCGGCCGAGTAGTCGGACGGGATGAAGCGTGCCGCGCCGGCCTCGACGGCCGCTGCCAGCAGCGCCCGCTGGGCGTCGAGGATGACGGAGCGCGCGCCGCTGACCGCGGACACGACGACGTCGGCACCGGAGAGGGCATCGACGAGGCCGGCGTGGTCCGTGTAGGCGGCCTCGCGAATCTCCACGCGGCTACGCTCCCCGTACATGGCGTGCGCGGTCCTACCGCCCGGGCGGGTCAGGACACGAACGAAGACTGCGGGGTCGGCGGCGAGCAGGTCGCGGACGATCCGGTGACCGAGGTCACCGGTGGCTCCTGCGACGAGGACGGTGGTCATGATGGGGTGCTCTTCTCTGGAGGGGTGGTGTCACGGACGTCGGCACGACGTCGGCGGGCTGAGAGGTGGGGTGAGGCCACCGGCTGCTCGGTGTCGGCGACGACCCCGATGCACGACTCCACCGCACCGGAGTCCAGGGCGACGCGGGCCATGAGGCGGCGCAGCTGCTCCTGTTCCTCCGGGCTGAGGTTCCTCATCAGCTGGCCTTCCACGCCGCGGAGTGCTGCCCGCGCCGCGCCGAGGAGCGCGCGGCCCTGATCCGTCGGGAGGACCTGACGGACGCGGCGATCCCGTGGATCGGGCCGGCGTTCGACCAGGGACGCACCCTCGAGGGCATCGACCACGTAGACCATCGCCGTCTTGTCGATGCCGAGCCGTTGCGCGAGGACGAGCTGCGACGTCGGCGCCTCGGTCGTGATGGCAACCAGCACCTGGTATCCCCGCGGCCCACCGGGTACGTCCGCGACGGCACCGGTCGCGATCCGCGCAAAACCCTGCGACATCGCCTGCAGCGACCACCCGAGTTCCGTCTCGATGCCCCCGGCATCCCAATCGATGCCGGAGGGCTCCAGGGGCTGGTCCGATGGCGGTGAAGCAGGCATGCCTCGAATCGTACCAACAACAGATCGTCTTCAACAAAAATGATCTGTGATTATGATGATCGATATCGGCTGGTCGGCGTGCCCGACCCCAACCCGAAGGTCGCCATGCCCGACATCCAGCCCTCCATGACCGCCGAACGCTCCTCCGGCGGGGCCCCCGCCATCTCGCCATTTCACCTGCACGTCCCCGAGGTCGAGCTCGAAAACCTCCGCCGCCGCATCCTGTCCACCCGCTGGCCCGACCGCGAGACCGTACCGGACACCTCACAGGGCCCTCGGCTGGAGAAGCTCCAGGCACTCGCTGACCATTGGGCTTCCGCCTACGACTGGCGCCGGGCCGAGGCACTGCTCAACACGTGGGGCCAGTTCACCACCAGCATCGACGGCCTGGACATCCACTTCCTGCACGTCCGATCATCGGTGCCCGGAGCGCGGGCGCTGCTGCTGACCCACGGCTGGCCCGGTTCCGTCCTGGAGTTCCGTCACGTCATCGGGCCCCTGTCGGATCCCGAGGCCTACGGCGGGTCCGCGGCGGACGCGTTCGACGTCGTCATCCCCAGCCTGCCCGGATTCGGCTTCTCCGGTAAGCCCACCGGGACCGGCTGGAACACCCGGCGGACAGCCAGGGCGTGGGCCGTCCTCATGGACCGCCTCGGGTACGCGCGCTGGTTCGCGCAGGGTGGCGACCTCGGGGCGTCCGTCACGGCCGAACTCGCCGCACTGCAGGAGCGTGAGGACCTGGGCCTCGCCGGCATCCACCTGAACATGGCCCTCTTCATGCCCTCCGAGGAGGAGATGCGTTCGGCCTCCGAGGAGGAGCAGGCGATGCTGCAGGAGGGCCAGTACTACTGGCAGACCCTCTCCGCGTACTCGCAGCAGATGTCCACCCGGCCCCAGACCATCGGGTACCCGCTCGCGGACTCGCCCATGGGCCTTGCGGCGTGGATCTACGCGATGTTCCAGGACGTCGGTGGCACCCACGACAGCCACGGGAACGCCGAGGCGCTCTTCAGCCTCGACGAGATGATCGACGACATCATGCTCTACTGGCTCCCCAACACGGCGGCATCGGCTGCGCGCATGTACTGGGAAGCGGGCAGGAACGGCTGGACCAATCCCGGGACGCTCGAGGAACCCCTCACCCTTCCCGTGGGACTCAGCATCATGCCCGGCGAGTACATCCGCCGCTCGCGCCGCTGGGCGGAGCGGCGATACACGAACCTGGTGCACTTCGCCGAGGTGGCGGACGGCGGCCACTTCGCCCTGCTCGAGCAACCCCGGCTCCTCGTCGACGACATCCGGGCCACCTTCCGCTCGCTCTGACGGCCACCAGGGCGGTTACGCCCCGCGGACCGCCCTGGTCCACGTCGCACCGGTCACCATCCACCGGTCGTCGCGGACACGCCACCCGAGCGTGCCTGCTCGCGCGAGCATGTAGCCGACGCCGAAGGCGAGCCACAGCCACACGATCCCCTCGCTACCCGTCAGGTCCGCCAGGCCGACCAGGACCAGCAGCGGCAGGTAGGCCACGAGGTTCACGACGCCGGCGATCGCCAGGTACCGTGCGTCACCGGCTCCGATGAGGACGCCGTCGAGCACGAAGACGAAGCCGCACACCGGCTGGGAGGCCGCGAGTACCCACAGTCCCGCCGCGAACGCCGACTGGACCGCCGGATCCGTGGTGAAGATCCAGCCGACGAAGGGCGCCACGGCGGCGAGCAGGCACCCCGTGATCACCCCGAACCCCACGCCCCGTGTGATCATGCGACGCGTGAGCGCCCTGGCGAGGGGCCGGTTCCCCGAACCCAGTTCCTTCCCGATGAGGGCCTGTGCGGCGATGGCCAGGGCATCCAGTGCGAAGGCGAGGAAGGTGAAGACGGTCATGACGAGCTGGTGCGAAGCGAGGCTCAGGGGGCCCTGTGCCGTGGCCACGAAGACGGTGGCGAGGATGGCCACGCGCAGGGACAGGGTGCGCAGCATGAGCCACGACCCTACGGTCGCAGTGCTCCGGATGCCCTGCAGTGACGGTCTGAGGGGAATCCGTTCCCGCCGGGACGAGCGCGCGATCAGAACGAGGTACACGGCCGCCATGCCCCATTGCGCGAGGCTCGTCCCCAGCGCGGAACCGGCCACCGACATCCCGGCGCCGTAGACGAGCAGGTAGTTCAGCACGATGTTGACGCCGAACCCCGCACCCGCGACAAGGAGCGGAGTGCGGGTGTCCTGCAGTCCGCGCAGCACGCCGGCCGCAGCGAGCACCACCAGCATGGCGGTGAGCCCGGGCATGGACCAGCGGAGGTAGTCGACCGCGAATGCGTGCACGGCGCCCTCGGCGCCCAGGAGCTCGGCCAGCTGGGGCGCCGTCACCCATCCCGCCGCGGACAGGAGGATCCCGAGGACGACGGCGAGGCCCACGCCGTCGCGCCCTGCTGCGAGCGCCTCGGGAAGGCGGCCGGCTCCGAGGAGGCGGGCGACAGCGGGAGTGGTGGAGTAGGCGAGGAAGACCATGAGCCCGACCGCCGTCTGCAGCACCGTGGATGCGAGGCCCACGCCCGCGAGTTCGTCGACACCGAGGTGCCCGACGATCGCCGAATCGGCGAGCAGGAAGAGCGGCTCGGCGATCAGGGCCCCCAGCGCCGGGACGGCGAGCCGCAGGATACTGCGGCTGAGCTGACGATTGCTGGGCAGGGTCTCATGCACCCGACCAGCCTAGGCGTGCCTGTGGCAGGGCCTAAGCTGGGAGGAAGCCCGAACCGCCCGCGAGGACACCCAGGGGAGTCATGAAACTCGGTGTGAAGCAGTATCTGGCAGGACTGGTCCTGCTGTTCATCAGCACCCTCTTCGTTCCACAGGCCGTCTCGGAGTTCGCGCGCGCCGAATCGACGGGTACGCCTGCGCCGGCGGAGGCACCCCTGCTGCTGGCCATCGGGATCCTGATCATCCTGGTCGCCGCGGCCTGCATCGGCTGGGGCTACTGGCTCACGCACCGCAGCGGCGCCCCGCGCAGGTCCAATCCCGAGGACGATCCCGACGAACCGCTGCTCCGTCCTGGGTACGGATCGGACACCCACGGGCGGGAGGCATGGCGCGAGCACCCCCTGCGCCGGCCCGATCACGGTGACGGGCGCTCGTAGGCGCCCCCAGATCGCCAGGGCCGGGGCCATGCGCCCTGCCCTGTCCAGCCCAGGAGGACGGTTTTTTCCTCCTTGTCCGCGGGATCGTCCGCTTCGTACGGTCGTGGGTAGGCCGGGAGGCCGCACGCCGGACAACCGGTCGCATCGAGGAGGATCCGCTCATGACATCGAACACCAGGACAAGGATCCCGGTCGGGGCGCTGGGCCTCGCGCTTCTGCTCGCGGTGGCGGGCTGCACCGACGCCGGACCCACGGATACGGCCTCGAGCGCTCCGGCGCAGGTACAGGGCGACGGGACCGGTACGTCCTCGGCGCAGTCGTCGGAATCATCGTCGGGGTCATCGTCGGGGTCATCCGGCAGCCGTCAGGGTGACATGGGCATCCCGGAGATCGTCGAGGCGGTCCAGCCGTCCGTCGTCACCATCTTCACGGAGGACGGGCTGGGCAGTGGAGTCATCTACACCGAGGACGGGCTCATCCTCACCAACGAGCACGTGATCCGGGGCAACGAGGACGTCGAAGTGGCCTTCGCGGACGGTCAGCGGGTCTCCGGGACAGTCGAAGCGGCGGATGCCGTCTCCGACCTGGCGCTCGTGCGCGCCGACCGCACCGATCTCCCCGCCGCCACCTTCCAGTCCCGCCTGCCCCGCATCGGTGAACTGGCCGTCGTCATCGGCTCCCCCCTCGGGTTCGAGAACACCGCGACGTCCGGCATCATCTCGGGCCTGCACCGCGAGATCCCGGGATCCGCCTCCACGAGCCAGTCGCTCGTCGACCTGATCCAGACCGACGCGGCGATCAGCCCGGGCAATTCCGGAGGCGCCGTCGTGAACGGACGCGGCGAGATCATCGGCATCAGCGAGGCCTACATCCCTCCCGCACAGGGAGCCGTGGCCCTCGGATTCGCCATCCCCGCCCCCACCGCCACCGAGGTGGCCGAGGAACTGCGCGAGGACGGCACGGCGGAGCACGCCTTCATGGGCCTGGCCCCGGGGGCCATCACGCCGCAGATCGCCGAGGAGCTGAACCTCGAGGACACCACGGGCGTGGTGGTCCTCTCGGTCTCGCGGGGCGGACCGGCCGACGACGCCGGGATCCGGCCGGGTGACATCATCACGCGGATCGGCGACGAGGACCTGGCGACACCCGAGGACCTCCTGTCCGCGCTGCGCCAGCGCGATCCGGGCGAGACGGTCTCCGTCGAGACGCGGCGGGGTCCGGAGACGCAGAGCGTGGATGTGCGGCTCGCGGACCGGCCGGCAGCCGAAGGCTGATCCCTTCCACGACACGCAGGCCCACGCCTCCAGGCTCGCTCCCGGTGACGCCCGGTTTCAGAGTCCCCGCGTGGCGGCCAGGATGTCCGAGACCTCGGTGCGCGCCGTGTAGTCGGTGCGGATGTCCGCGAAGCGCACCGTGGCTGCGGCATCGACGACGAGGACGGTCGGGAACGGCACCGCGGCGGTACCGTCCGCATTGCTGTCGGAGACCTCGAAGCCGAGTTCGGTGTGGGCGCGTCGCGCGTCGGGGCTCGGTGAGGTGAGGATACCGAGCGCGGTAGCGAGGGCGTTGGCGGGGTCGGAGAGCACCTCGAAGTCCAGTGCGGCACCCCGGATCGTCGCAGCGGTGCCGTCGGGGCGCTGCGGGCTCACGGCGATGAGCTTGACGCCCTGCTCCGTCAACGCGGGAAGAAGCTCGCGCTGGTACGTCCTGAGGGTGATGTTGCAGTAGGGGCACCACGCACCCCGGTAGAACACGAGCACCGCTGGCGAGGCGGACAGGACGGCCGAGAGCCGGACGTCCTCGCCGGTGGCAGTGAGCAGCATCGCATCCGGCAGTGCATCACCCACGGAGACTGCTCCGGTGGGCGCCCCGGCGGACCGCAGGTCCGGCGGAAGCCACCGTCCGCGCGAACCTCAGATGAGGCTCCACGCCCTCCAGCCCGGATAGACCTCGTGCTGCATCTCCTGCGCGAGGGCCTCGAGGTCGTCCAGATCCTGCCGGGTGAAGTGGCGCGGGTTCGTCGACATGACGCAGAGCGTCCCGACGAGCCACCCACCGGGTCCGCGCAGGGGACAGCCGGCGTAGAAGCGGATGTGCGGCTGCCCCGCCACGAAGGGATGGGCCTGGAAACGCTCGTCCTGCAGGGCGTCGGGCAGGACGAGCGAGCCCGATGACCGGATGGTCGCGTCGCAGAAGGCCTGGGCGCGCTCCAGGTCCTGGTTCGCCTCACCCACGGCCGATTTGATGAACTGCCGATCGTGGGCAATCAGGGCGAGCGTCGCTACCTCGCAGCCGAACCGTTCGGCGGCACGCCGGGTGATCCGGTCGAATCGTTGCTCGGGCTCCGTGTCGAGCAGGTGCAGTTCCCCGAGCGACCGGAGCCGCTCGGATTCTGCCACTTCAGGCTCCAGCAGCATGGTCCCGGCGGCCCCCAATTGGCGGATGGCCTCCGTGGCCGGGCCGTCCTGCAGCACCGGACCGAACGTGCCGGGTGGAACGTCCCCTCCCAGCGCTTCCCGCGCTGCCTCTGCGAGGAGTTCGCACTCGAGGGGCGGGAGGCCGGTGCGTCCCTGGAGGTAGGCGTCGACCTCAGCCTCGGAAAGAGCGCCTCCCAGCGCGAAATACTGGATCCACGCTGCAGCTGTGGTCAGGCCGGCCCGCTGCAAGGCGTCGGCGATGAGCTCGCGCTGGCTCCGCTCGTTCATTGCTCCCCGTTCCCCATGGAATGCGTCTGGAATGCGTCCTACTCGAAATGCGTCTTCGCGGGGCCCTGGCCGAGTGATTGCAGCACGGAGGCCGCCACATCCCGGAGCTTGATGTTCCGCGCACTCGACGCCGCCTTGAGGATGGACATCGCCGTGTCCTGCGAGCACCTGTTCTGTCCCATGATCACACCGACCGCGAGGTCGATGGTGGTGCGGCTCTCCATCGCGGCGCGCATGTCGGCACTCGATTCCGTCAGGCGGGCGATGCGCACGGCGAGCCGGAGCGACGCCGACACCTCCTCGGCGAACCTCTCGGCAGCGTCGATCGCCCCGTCCGCGAAGGCGTCGGTGAGCGGCGAGTAGAAGTTGAGGGCCGCCGTCGCATCACCCTCCAGCGGGATGGGCACTCCCAGTGCGGACTTGATGCCGTGCTCACTGATCGCCCGGCTGTACTCGGGGAAGCGCTCCTCGGAATCGAAGTCGGAGACGTAATGGACCATCCCCAGCCGGGCGGCACGCAGGCATGGCCCGTCGTTGTACTCGTACTGGACCTCGTCCATCTTCTGCGCGTCCGGGCTGTTGCTCGCGACCGTCGTCTTGGTCCGCGCACGGAGGAGCGTCACACCGCACAGGACCTCGTCGTCCGCCGCGGACAACGCGTGACCGGCGATCTTGACCAGCTTCGTCAGGAACTCCTCGACGTCGTCGCTGTCGAGGACCATGTCCTGGAGCATGCCCGAAACCGCCGGGCCCTTGTCTTTCTCGTGTTCAACCAACAGGCAGACCTTTGCGACAACCCACTGCCGGTCACGCGCGATGCTGGGCAGGGAGAAGGTGGGTGGCCGCCTGCTGCTAAACGACCTAGAGAATATTACCCAATCGGAGGAGCTTCCTGCGCGCTTCCCCGTGGCGGAGGGCGAGGGCTTGAGTACGCTGCTGCTCTGTGCAGGGATCGCCGGCAAGGCCGGAACCTGCTCGACGGGTCCCCTCTCCCGCATGCTCCGGTCCGGACCACCACCACGGGAGCGCCGCCGTCAACGTGAGCGGATCCTGACGCACCTCACCGCACGCGTCGAGGAGCGCGGCGCACACTGGGTATACGCAGCAAATGACCCGGACGTGTCCGCGGACTGACGTTGAATACATCGATGTGCTTGCACGGACATGGGGCGGTGGTCAGGGGTCAAGAAGCCGGCTCCTGACCGACTGCTCATGCGGGTGCCGACTCCAGCAGCCCGAGCCGGGCATGCTGGCCCCGGTAGATCGCCGTACGCAGCTCGATCGCGTAGGCCTCGAGGGCCGGCATGCCGAGATCGGCTGCGACGGCGATCTCCGCCTCGACGTCGTACGCGACCCTCACGAACTGGATGCCGAACGGATCCTCGCGCCGGCCCTCGGGCTCCCCTTCCAGGATCACGTAGGACGCCTGCGGTTCGTCCAGCGGGTTGCCCACGCTGCCCACGTTGATCAGCGTCCGGCTCCGATACGTGGAGGCGAAGGCGTCGTGGATGTCGCCGTAGCAGACCACGTCCGGTTGCGGTCCAGGGCCCGTGAGGTCCGTGGCCGCGAACATCCCCTCGAACTCGTCGTCGGTGTGCCGGGCGTGCACGCGGTGGTAGATGCTCTTCGCGGAGGCATGGAACATGCGCACGCGCCGACCACTAAGCGTGATGTCGTGGGACAGCGGGAGGGACTGCAGCCAGCGCCGGTCCTCCGGAGTCAGTTCGTTGTGCCACCACCAGCCGGCGTCGTCGCGCCACTCGGGCGTCTCGCTGGGCAGGAAGTCGTCCCAGTTGCCGCGCACCGTCACGACGCAGTGCAGGCGGCTGAGCCGCACGCACTCGGAGCCTCGCGGTCCCTTCCCTGCGACATCGCCGAGGTTGTAGACCGTGCTGATGCCGCGGCGGCCGAGGTCTTCCAGCACCGCCGCGAAGGCAGTCGCATTCCCGTGGAGGTCGGAGATCACCGCAATGCGTTCCATGCCGTCAGGCTATCGCAGGCCCCTCGGAACCACCCTGCTCGATGATCGGCGGGCCGAGGACGGCCACGGTCGGAGTCCTGACGCAACTGCGAACGGCGCCGCGGTTCCTCTTGCCGCCCGCGCGCGGCCCTTCCTAGCGTTGAGTAGGCGCAGGGTGCGCCGGGCTGATGGAAGGACGGGTGCCACCATGAAGCACTGGATCAGGGATCACGGCCTTCTGCTCGCGAATCTCCTGCTGTTCCTGGTGTCCTTCCTCGGGATGGTGCAGGCCGGCCACGGCCAGCCGGGGGTCAGCATCGCAGGCTACATGGGGACATCCCGCTTCTGGTTCGAGTCGTTCCAGAACTGGCAGAGCGAATTCATGGTCATCGCCGTGATGGTCGGGGCGTCCGTGTACCGGCGCGAACGCGGGAGCGTGGAGTCGAAACCCGTGGCGATGGCTCACAGCGACACCGACACCTGATCTGGCATCCCGGAAGGTGACGTTCTGCCGGGACGAGTAGGGGGCACGCCCCTGTTCTCCTTCAGGCCCGTCGGCTGTCCGGCGTCAGCGCCACCGGGAAGCTGCTCCGGTCCTCGAGGCCCGCCCGTTCCCGGCGCACGCGCACGGCTCGGTGGACGGGTCGCAGCGGGGATGGCCGCAGGTGTCCATGGTGCTGTACGGCGCGCGACAGCAGGCCTCGTGCCCCATCATCGCGAGGTCGTCGAGCAGTTCGTTCACCGCCTGGGTGACGCAGTCACGATCGTCGACAGGCAGGGCCATCAGTCCATGGAGGTAGGCGTCGACCTCGAACTGCCCGATCCCCCCTCCCATGTTGAGGAAGTGGTCCCAGACGAGCAGGACGGAAAGGTCCGCGTGCCTCATCGCGGTATGGGTGTGCACACCTTGCATTCGCAGCTTCCTTCGGGCGGCCCGGACGGGGGCAGGAAGCCTCCAGGAAACCACCGCCCCGCGGCGACAAGGTTCCGTCGGCGGCCGGCTTCCTGACCGCCAACGAGAAGCGCGGCACGAGCCGGGTCCTTGTTCCGTCAATTCTGGCATCCGCCCACCGGTCCACGCAGGGTTTTCTCCTCCGTGTGGACAACTGCACCCATCGTGCAGAATGCAGCCGGTCAGCACCACCGGGCTGTCGTCCTGCGGCTCGTCCGATCTCCGTGCACCTCGTCCGCAGTGGTCGCGGGCGCCTCAGCCGGTCGGCCGCAGGGCGGACAGCACGACGACGACTCCTGCCCCGTACTCCCCGTCCATCCGCGCCTGGAAGGAGCCGTCGTCGTACACCACGGTGACCGTGGCGAAGCCCCTCTCGGCCCCCGCCGTCAGGACGTAGCCGTCATGGCCCGCGACGATATCCTGCTGGATCCGCTCCAGTTCCTGCTCGTCCGTGGTTCCCTGCCTCCCCGCGAGCGGGTCCTCGAACGGCATGGCGTCGTAGAGGGACAGGGGAATCGGCGCGCCCGTCCTCGTGAAATCCCTGCCGTCCCACGTGCCCGTCAGTGCGTAGGCACCCCACGTGACTCCGGAGGCCGTCTCCCACTGGTCGGCCTGTTCCCAGTCCCAGTTCACGATCCCAGGGCCGCTGCACTGCGGCGGGTAGCTCTCCATGACCCCGCCGAGGCAGAACTGCGGCGGTGCCGTCCCCGCCTGCAGCACGGTGCCCTGGCCGATCACCTCGCCGGTCGCGGCGGGAGCACCGGTGGCGAGCGGATCGGCGGACCCGACGACGCCTGGCTCGGGCACCGGCTCACTCCCGGGATCGCCCGGGGTGGCACAGGCACCGAGGACCAGGACCGCGAGGGACACGATGGACGCGAGGGCCAGTGGTTTCAGCGGTGTCATGCCCCCATGGTCTGCTGCCCATCCACCCCTGACCATGGGCCGGCCGGATTCAGCGCCGAACCGTGACCGGGACGGGCACTGTTCGCGGACCCGATGATCCAGCCGGCCAGGACCCGATCGGCACGCGTCAGGAGGAGGAATCAGCCTCGTGTTTCGTGCGGCGGTAGCCGGCGACGGCGGCGCGGACGTCGCCTTCCTCGTGCCCGCCCTTCTTCTTGCTCGACGGCAGCATGTTCAGCAGGGGGTGCACGATGGCCATGACGACGAGGCCCCAGGCAGCGCCCAGGACGGCCGAGCACACGGTGTTCACGAGCCAGGCCAGGAAGGCGCCCACCACGGGGATCCCGGCGAAGGGGTGCTCCAGGACATGGACCAGGTCGTACGGCGCGTGCCAGCCGAGGTCGTATGCCCCCTGCAGCATGATGTGACCGCCGACCCAGAGCATGGCGATGGTCCCGACGAAGGTGATCCCAGCCAGCACCGCCGGCATCCCCTTGACGAGCAACGCGCCGAAGCGCTGGGAACCCGCGGAGTCCTTGGTGGTCAGGTGCAGGCCGATGTCGTCCATCTTCACGATGAGCGCGACGGCACCGTACACGAGGACGGTGATCGCGAGGGCTACGACGATCAGGATGAGCGCCCGCGCCCACAGTGATTCGTCTCCCACTTCGTTCATGGAGATGACCATGATCTCGCAGGAGAGGATGAAGTCGGTGGTGATGGCTCCCTTGGTGACCTTGGCCTCCGCCTCCGGGCCCCGCTCGACCGCCGGGGTCTTCTCGGCCGCGGCGTGGCCCCGGAGCTTGTGCCACACCTTCTCCGCACCCTCGTAGCAGAGGTAGGTGCCGCCCAGCATGAGGATGAATGGGATGACCGCCGGGACGAAGGCGCTGATGAGCAGCAGCGCCGGCAGGATGATCAACAGCTTGTTCCGGAGGGAGCCCCAGAAGATCCTCTTGATCATCGGCAGTTCGCGGGACGGCTCGGCTCCGGAGACGTACTGCGGGGTGACGGCGGCATCGTCGATCACCACGCCCGCGGCCTTGGTCCCCGCCTTGGCGGCCCCGGCAGCGACGTCGTCCACCGAGGCGGCCGCTATGCGGGCCAGGGCTGCGACGTCGTCGAGCAGGGCGACGAGACCACCGCTCACAGTCCGCCGCCCCGCTGCTCGAGGGCGGACCGGTGGTCGCGGGTACGTCGGTCGTGGGTCATGATCGGCATCCTCGGAGTATACGGGGGAGGCAGCCTGTCAAGGGGTGGCAGCACGGGTGGCACCTCCGATCCATCGGCGCAGGAGTCTCGCCAGCACCCGAGTCCCGACGTTATGCTAAGCGTGCTGATGAATGGCGGAACGGGTTATTCCTGGGCCATTCCGTGAACCAACCAAAGGAGATGCCATGAGCACGAAGGTTGAAAAGAGAATCCTCGTCAATGTGCCGCTGAGTGTGGCCTACAACCAGTGGACCCAGTTCGAGGAGTTCCCCCACTTCATGGGCGGGGTCAGGTCCGTCACGCAGCTCGATGACAAGCGCCTGAACTGGGTGGTGGAGATCGGTGGGGTGCGCCGTCAGTGGGATGCCACGATCCTGGAGCAGGTGCCGGACACGAAGGTGTCCTGGGCCGCGACGGAGGGTGCGACGAATGCCGGTTCCGTGTCCTTCGAGGACGTCGGAGGCGGTCAGACCCAGGTGCACCTCGTGCTCGAGTACGAGCCCGAGGGCCTGGTCGAGAAGATCGGCGACAAGCTCAACGTCGTGGAGAACCAGGCCGAAGGTGACCTGGAGCGCTTCAAGGCCTTCATCGAGGACGAGGGCTATGCAACGGGAGCCTGGCGCGGGTCCGTCGAAGGACGCACGACCGGCGGCCAGCCCGGAGTCGAGGCCGCTGCCACCTCGCGCGGAGACAGCGGAAAGGCCGGCGTGTCCGGCAAGGTCGCGGCAGGTGTCGGCCTGGCAGCCGCCGCAGCGGTCGCCGGGGTTGCCGCCGGCAGGAAGAGCCACGAATCCAGTGAGGACATCGCGCCCGACGTCACCATCACCCCCGCCGACGGTGGCGCCCCGGAGGTGTACACCGACGCCGACGAGAGTCTCTCCTCCAGCACCAGGGAAGCGCTCCTGCCGGTCGACGAGACCGGCGCCTCCACCACAGGCACCGGCGCAGGCGAACCGGGCGCGACCACCGACGTCCTGGATGATCCGCTCCTCGACAAGAACCGCACGACCGGCGGGGCTCTCTAGACCGGGCCCCCGAGCGACGCGCTCGCCGGTCCGGGTCGCTGCCGGGTGCCTCGTGGAGGTGCCCCGGTAGCGACCCGACCGCGGAGCGACAGTGCCGGCAGCATCCCGGCCGGGGGACGCGATCGTTGGACAAGCATGTTCCGGCAGGCACCGGCATCGGATCCGCCGTAGGGTCGATGGCATGCGACTGTTGCTGATTCGCCATGGGCAGACTCCGAACAACGTCACGGGGTCACTCGATACCGGCTACCCGGGTGCGGGTCTGACCGCCCTCGGGGAGACTCAGGCGGCAGCCGTCCCGGCAGCGCTGAGACACGAAGAAGTGGCGGCGATCTACGTTTCGCCACTGGTGCGGACACACCTGACCGCAGCCCCGCTCTCGGCAGCGGGCGAGCTCCCGGCCACCGTCGTCACCGGGCTTGAGGAGGTGAGCGCAGGAAACCTGGAAATGCTCAGCGACCCCTCGTCCGTCCAGGCGTACGCCTCATGCCTGAGGGGGTGGATGGAAGGGGACCTCGGCCGGCGGATGCCCGGGGGAACAACCGGTCACGAGTTCATGGAGCGCTACAGCGGTGCCATTCGCGATATCGTGCGGGCCCATGATCCGGAGGACTCCGTAGCGGTGTTCTCCCACGGTGCAGCCATCCGCGTCTTCTCCGCCCTCTCGACGGGCATGCCTCCCATGAAGGTCCGGTCCCTGGCCATCCAGAACACCGGGATGAGCGTGCTGACCGGCGGCACGGGTCGGCCGTGGGCGCTCGAGAGCTGGCACGAGGAGCCCCTGGGCGGCACGGCACTCGAAAGCGCCGCTGCCAGGGACGTCACCGGCAGCGCGCCCCGGATTCCCGACCAGGGGTAGCGCCGCCGCACACCACGTGCTGCTCCGCGACAGGACTCCCGGTCCTATCCCTGAACGGCATCCGACACCACCCGTCCGCCCTCCAGCCTGATCATCCGGTCGGCGACACCGAGGACCACCTGATCGTGGGAGACGCACACCACGGCCGCCCCGCGTGCCTTCTCGGCCACCAGGACCTCGGCGGCGACGGCGCGCGTGTCCGCGTCGAGCCCCGTGGTGGGTTCGTCGAGCAGGACGACGTCGGCACGCCGCGCCAGTCCCTGCGCGAGGAAGACCCGCTGGCGCTGGCCGCCCGAGAGGGCCCGCAGCGGGCGCCCCTCGTAGCCGGCCAGCCCGACGATCCCGATGCACTCGTCGATGGTCCTGCGGTCCGACGCCGTCAGGCGGCGCAGGAGCCCGGCCTCCGCCCAGCGACCCATCGAGACGACGTCGTGAACCGTCAGCGGCAGCCGGTCCGAGACCTCGCTGCGCTGCACCACGAGCGCGGTGCTCACCCCCTGTGGCAGCGTGGCGGTCCCCCTGCGCGGGACCAGCAGTCCCGCGAGGACCGCGAGCAGGGTGGACTTCCCTGAACCGTTCGGTCCGGAGATGGCGGTGACAGCTCCGCGGCGGACGGTGAGGGAGACGCCGCAGAGCGCGTCGACGCCGTCATGATCCAGCCACACCTCGTCGAGCACGAGCGACGCATGCTGGGTGGGCGGTATCCGGGCGGGGCGGAAACGGACGAGCGGCATCCCTCGAAGCTATCATGTTGAGAACGAGTCTCATTTACGTCTAGGGTTGCCCCGTGACCCTGCTCCTCGAACCCTTCGCCGCCGACTTCATGCTGCGCGCCTTCATCGGCGGGTCGCTCTGCGCTGCGATCTGCGCAGTGGTCGGCACCTGGGTGGTGATCCGCGGAATGGCCTTCCTCGGCGAAGCGATGGCCCACGGCATGCTGCCCGGCGTCGCCCTCGCCACACTCGCCGGCGTGCCCGTGATCCTCGGAGCAGCGGGCAGCGCGATCGTCATGAGCCTCGGCGTGAGTCTCCTCGCGCGGCGGGGTCGGCTCTCGCATGACACGAGCATCGGCCTGTTCTTCGTCGGCATGCTCGCCGCAGGGGTGATCATCATCTCCCACTCACGCAGCTTCGCCACGGATGCCACCGCCATCCTCTTCG
Source organism: Arthrobacter sp. NPDC092385 (assembly GCF_044755105.1). Lineage (NCBI taxonomy): Bacteria > Bacillati > Actinomycetota > Actinomycetes > Micrococcales > Micrococcaceae > Arthrobacter > Arthrobacter sp. NPDC092385. Next base: position 240,249 of record NZ_JBIVQL010000005.1, on the reverse strand, counting down.
GGGACGTCCTGGCCCTGGGACCGGGCGGGATCTGGATGCTCGCCGTCGCCCTCCTCGTGACCATCCTCGTCGCGGCCACGTTCCACCGCGCCTTCGTGGCACTCGTCTTCGACCGCCGGGTCGCGGAGGTCATGGGGCTCAAGCCGCGGCTCGCCCAGGTCCTCCTCGTGGGGCTCGTGACCCTCGCCGTCGTCGCCTCCTACCAGGCGGTCGGGGCGTTGCTCGTCATCGGACTGCTCCTGGCGCCGGCCGTCGCGGCCGCACCGTGGACTGCGCGTATACCCGGCATCATGGTGCTCGCCGCCTTCATCGGGATGCTCTCCGTGTTCCTCGGCCTCCTCGCCTCATGGCACCTGGGCTCGGCCGCCGGCGCGTCCATCGCCCTGGCCGGCATCGCCTGCGCAGCCGTCTCGAGCATCACGCGCGGTCTCACACGCCGCCCCCCAGCCACCTTCCTGCGCGGCGGCCCGACGCCCGCTGCGCCATCACAGAAAGCAGTTCGTGCACACGCCTAAGGCCCTGCTCGTCCCCGTGCCAGCCCTCGCCCTCTCCCTCTCCCTCGTCGCCTGCTCTGCGGCGACCCCTGGTGGCAGCCCTCCCGAATCCGCCACCCCGCCGAGCGTCACTCCTACCGGTGACGGCCATGGCGCGATCGCCGGCGCCGCCGAGGTGCCGGAACCACAACTGCACCTGCTGACCCTGGACCCTGAAGGCTCCGTCGACATGCTCGATCTCGCGGACGGGACGCTCGCGCATCTCACCGAGGTGGCCGGGGTCAGTTCGATCGCCACGGACGGCAGGTACGTGTTCACCTCGTCCGCCACCACCGGTTCCGTGACGGTCATCGACAGCGGCGTGTGGACCTGGGACCACGAGGACCACTTCCACTACTACCGCGGCGAACCGAAGGTCGTGGGGACCGTCGAAGGCGAGGGCGAGGCGGTCGTCACGCCCGGAGCATCGGCCACCGGGATCTTCTTCCCCCGGACAGGCAAGGTCACCGTACTGGACCATGACACGCTCGCCACCGGAGAACTGGGTGCCACCACCGTGCCGGCCGTCGAAGCCCACGCAGGGATGGCGGTCCCGTTGTCGCGATCAGTGCTCGTCACGCAGGCTGCGGCCGGCGGGACCGCCGGATCGGTGCAGCCCCGCGATGCCGGCGGTGAATCGGTGGCCGGCGCCACGGCTCCGTGCGCCGGAGCGCAGGGCACCATCACGACGTCGGTGGGTGTGGTCATCGGCTGTGACGACGGCGCCCTGCTCGCCACGGCCGACGGCGACGACGTCGCCTTCGAGCGCATCCCCTACCCGGCAGGCGTGGATGCCCCGAGGGCTACGGAGTTCCGGGCCCGGGAGGGCCGTCCCACCGTCGCCGCGGTCGCCGGCGACCAGGGCGCCTGGCTGCTCGACACCCGCGAGCGCTCCTGGCGGTTCATCGCCACGGACGTCCCGCTGCTGCGGGTGGCTGCAGTCGATGACAGGGAAGGGCACGTGGTCGCGCTCGGCCTGGACGGCCGGGTCCGCGTGCTCTCGGCCGAGACCGGCGGAACCCTGGCAACGACCGAACCGCTGCTCCCCGAGACGCTCGCCGACCCTGCACTCCTGCAAGGCGTCGAACTGATCGCGGATCAGCAGCGCGCCTACCTGAACGCACCCGCTGAACGTCGGCTCCATGAGATCGACTTCGCCGACGGCGCCCGGCTCGCCCGGTCCTTCGACACCGCGACCGTGCCCGCCCTCCTCGCGGAGACGGGACGATGAGCGGGGCTCACCGGACCCTCGCGCTGGTGCTCGCGTCGGCAGTGCTCGCCGGCACCGGGTGCTCCGCGGCTGGTACCGACAAACCGGTCATCGTCGTCACCACCAACATCCTTGGCGATGTCGTGGAGAACGTGGTGGGCGATGAAGCCGAGGTGCGTGTCCTCATGCAGCCCAACGCGGACCCGCACTCCTTCGAGGTCTCCGCGCAGGACGGCGCGATGATGCGGACGGCGGACCTGATCGTCACGAACGGCCTCGGACTCGAGGAAGGCCTGCAGCGGCACGTCGACAGCGCCCGGTCCGCGGACGTCCCTGTGCTCGTGGCGGGCGACCTGATCGAGGCGCTGGACTACGACGACGGCGAATCCGCAGGCACGCCGGATCCGCACTTCTGGACCGACCCGACCCTCGTCATCGACGTGGTCGACGAGGTGGAGGAGCGCACCGCAGCGATCGACGGCGTCGACCCGACGGCCATCGAGGCCTCGGCGGACGCCTACCGGGCCGAGCTGGCCGGGCTGGACGATGCCATGGCCGACGCCTTCGCAGCCATCCCGGCCTCGCGCCGGAACCTCGTCACCAACCACCATGTCTTCGGATACCTCGCCGCCCGCTACGACTTCCGCGTCATCGGGGCCGTCATCCCGGGCGGAACCACGCTCGCCTCGCCCAGCGCCTCGGACCTCCGCGACCTCGTCGCAGCGATCGAGGAGGCGCAGGTGGACACCATCTTCGCCGAGTCGTCCCAGCCCGACCGGCTGGTGCAGGTGCTGGCCGACGGTGCCGACATCGAGGTCGACGTCGTCGAGCTCTTCACCGAATCGCTCACGAACCCCGGTGAAGGTGCTGACACGTACCTCGCCATGATGCGCGCGAACACCGAGCGCATCTCCGCCGGACTCTCGCCCTGAGAATCCAGACACAGAAAGACACCATGACACCGAACAAACGCCCGCTGCCCCGTCGTCGGCGCCTCGCCCTCGCAGCGACCGTCGCCGGTTCCGCCCTGCTCATGACGGCATGCGGATCCTCCCCCGAACCGGCATCGGAGGCCTCCGCCGCACCCGGCACGACCGCATCGGCCGCAGCCGGATCCCCGATCCCCCGCGTCGCCCTGACCTACGACGGCGGCATCGTGGTCCTCGACGGCACCACGCTGGAACCTGAGGGGGACCTCCCGATCGCCGGGTTCACGCGCCTCAATCCTGCCGGGGACGGACGGCATGCGCTCGTCACCGTCCCCGAGGGCTTCCAGGTCCTCGACCTGGGCACCTGGACCGATTCCTCCGGGTCGCAGCAGGCAGAGCCGAAGCTCACCGACCTGATGTTCGAGGCCGACGCCGCAGGACACGTGGTCCAGCACGCCGACAAGACCATCCTCTACGCGGACGGCACGAGCGACACCACCATCTACACGACCGACGACCTCCTCGAGGATCCCGACAAGCTTCCGACGACCGAGACCATCGACGGCGACGAAGCACACCACGGCGTGTCGATCGTCCTCGAGGACGGCACCTTCCTCACCACCGTCGGCAACTCCGAGAGCCGCTCCGGCATCAAGGTCCTCGACGCCGACGGGAACGAGATCGCCACGAGCGACGAGTGCCCCTCCATCCACGGTGAAGGCACCGCCATGAACGAGGTGGTCGTCTTCGGCTGCAGCGACGGCGCACTCGTCTACGACGACGGCCGGATCACCAAGATTCCGGCACCGGACGAGTTCGGCCGCATGGGCAACGCCTACGTCAGCGAGACCAGCTCCATCGTCGCCGGGGACTACAAGTCGGACCCCGACCTCGAGGGCTACCTGCTGCACCAGCTGACCCTGGTCGACACCAAGGCGAAGACCATGAAGGTCGTCGATCTTCCCGAGGGCGTCGAGTACACCTTCCGTGACGTCGCCCGCGGGCCCGACGGCGAGATCCTGATCCTCGCCTCCGACGGTGCCCTGCACTCCATGGACCCCGAGACCGGTGAGATCACCGATTCCCTGCCGGTCATCGACGCCTGGGAAGGTCCGGTCGAGTGGCAGGATCCGCACCCTGCCCTCAAGGTCGTGGGCAGCACCGCCTACATCACCGATCCCGCGTCGAAGAAGCTGCACGCTGTCGACGTCGCCACGGGTGGGATCACCTCATCGGACGAGCTTCCGGGCGTGCCCAACGAGATCGCCGTGGTCGAGGGCTGAACCGGCTGACAGCACGAAGGACCGGCGACGCGCCGGTCCTTCGCGCTGGCCGGCCTACTCCAGTGACAGCAGTTCCTGCATGAGGTTCGTCCTGGCCCGCTCCGTCCAGCCGCCCTGCGCGGCGGCGGTACGGTACAGCGGGCGGAGGCCCAGGAGCCGCTCCAGCACGGCTCGCCGACCGGTCATGAATTCCTCTTCGGGAATATGCGCATACTCCTCCCGGATGGCGAGGGTGTAGCGGCCGTAGTCCTGGGGAGCGCCGGCGAGCACCGAGAGATCGGCGTCGCAGAGGAGCTGCCCGGCCCGGTCCCCGGGCCCCGGATCGTGGGTGACGGTCAGGAGGACGAGGCGCTCGACCTCCTGCACGACGACGGCGTCCGCCTGCCCCGTCAAGCGCTCGACGGCGAGGTCGGCAGAGCTCCGCTCGTCCTCGCCGGCGGCGCCGTCGTAGACGGCGTCATGGAACCATGCGCCGAACAGCACGGCCTTCCGCAGGGGCTCGTCCGCCGGTTCCAGCAGCTGGTCCAGGGCTTCCAGGACCGCCAGCAGGTGCGTCTGCGTGTGGTACCTCCGATGCGGCTCCGCCCAGCGGTCGAGCAGTTCCGCCCCCAGGGCGGGAGCTTCCGGCAGGAGCGACGCCCACCGCGCGGACAGGGCAGCCCGCAGTTTCGGGCCGCGCCGCCGCGCGGGGACGCGGAGACCACTGGCGATCAGCGCCCGGACCAGGTCCGCTCCGCTGACCTCCTCCGCACCCTGGTGCACGAGGTCGCGATAGCGGCGAGCCGGGACATCGTAGTGGTCCTCGTCGAAGGCACGGCGCGGGATCCCCGCAGCCACCGCGAAGGAGTGCAGTTCCTCGAGCGACGACGTCGACACCAGGTGGGAGAAGACGGTTCCGTGTGCGGGCCAGGAGGGTGGATCGATGAGCACGGCCATGACCAGCAGTCTAGGTGCGCTCCGAGCGCAGACCGTAGGAAGCCAGGACATTGCCCTTGCTCGTGGTGGTGACCTCCTGGAGCTCCAGCTTCGTCACCGGATCCGACGGCTCGAAGAGGCGGCGCCCCGCGCCGGCGACGACGGGGTGGACCATCAGGGTCAGCGCATCCAGCAACCCCGCGAACAGGAGCTGGCGCACCAGGGAGATACTCGCGCAGATACCGATGTCCCCTCCGTCGGTCTCCTTGAGCTGCCGGACGAACTCCTCGAGCGGAGCATCCATGAGGGACGCGTTGGTCCAGCCGAGATCGCCCGTGAGGGTGCGCGACGCCACGAACTTCCGGACGGGGTTGATGAAGCTGCCGAAGGGGTCGCCGGCTTCCGCGGAGGGCCAGTACTGCGCCCATTCCTCGTAGCCGTGCCGGCCCAGCAGCACGGTGTCCACCCGGCTGATCATGGCGTTCATGCCGGCGCCGAGTTCGGCGTCGAAGCTGTCGAACTGCCAGAGATGGGGTGATTCGACCACTCCGTCCACGGAGGAGAAGAGTCCTGCTGTGAGTCTGCGCATCGGTGCTCCCGGGTTCGGTCTGGAGTGGTTCTTCCACACAGTAGACGGCGCGGGTGCCGTGGAATCATCTGCACGGCGAAGAAATTCCTGCCGCCCTCCTCCCGCGGTGGCGCAGCCGTCGCTACGCTCGATGCATGCAACCTGCCGCAGCCGCTGCACGAGGGACCACGCCGGGGCCGGAGCGTGAAGCGGAGCCGTTCGAGCAGCTCCTCGAAACCTCACGGCGCGAGCTCACCGGATACTGCTACAGGATGCTCGGTGCGGCCTCGGAGGCAGAGGACGCCGTGCAGGAGACCATGATCAAGGCCTGGTCGCGGCGGGATTCGTTCGCCGGCCAGTCCTCCCTGCGCACCTGGCTGTTCCGGATAGCCCACAACGTCTGCGTGGACATGCTCCGCAGCCCGCAGCGGCGCGCACGCCCCATGGACCTCGGTCCGTCGACCCGCACGTCCGACGCCGTACTCGGAGCCCCGCTCACCGAGAACGTGTTCGTCCAGCCCATTCCCGACGACCGGGTGATCGACACCTCGGGCGACCCCGCGGTGGTCGCCGAAGCGCGCGACACCGTCCGGCTGGCCTTCGTGGCGGCCCTGCAGTACCTGCCGCCACTGCAGCGCAGTGCACTGATCCTGTGCGAGGTCCTGCGGTGGTCCGCCGCCGAGGTGGCCGCCCTGCTCGACGTCACCACTGCATCGATCAACAGCGCGCTCCAGCGCGCCCGCAAGACCATGGCCGGTTTCGAGCCGGCGGCGTCGATTCCCCTCGAGGACCCGGCCCACAAGGACCTGCTCGCCAAATACCTGAGGGCCTTCGAGGCCTACGACATGGACGTGCTCGTCTCGCTCCTGCGGGACGACGTCGTCCTCTCCATGCCGCCCTTCGGCCTCTGGCTCAGCGGCCCCGCCGACGTCCGGGCCTGGTTCGTGGGCGAGGGACGCGTCTGCGAAGGCGGGCGCCTCATTCCACTCGATCTCAACGGCTCGGGTGGGTTCGCCAACTACCATCTCGTGGAGCCGGGGCTGTGGGAGCCGTTCGCCCTCCAGGTCGTCGAGACCGACGGCGGGCGCATCGTCGGGCATCACAACTTCCTGTACCCGGGGATGTTCGAGGAGTTCGGGTTGCCGCTGGTCATCGACGAGCGGGACACGATCCGCAGTGACTGACGCGTATCTGCCCATTCCTTTCACCCGCGATGCATTCTTTGTCCACCGGAACAGCAGCAGGGTGCATTCATCGTGATAAACGGGATAGGGTCGGGAATCGGGGGCTGATCAATTCATTCGATGAGCACAGGAGAATACGGTGGCGCAGCGCGTACAGGTTCAATTGGTCGACGACCTCAGTGGCGAAGAAGCACAGGAGACGGTCCGGTTCGGACTCGACGGCACGAATTACGAGATAGACCTCACCGAGCAGAATGCGGAAGCACTGCGTACGGCCCTCGCCGAGTACGTCGGCAGGGGGCGCAAGGCCGGATCCGGCAGGCAGCCTGCCACGAGCCCGAAAACAGCCTCCTCGCGCTCGAAGCGCGAGGATACGCAGCAGATCCGCCAGTGGGCCCAGGAGAACGGTTTCAATCCGAGTTCCCGGGGCCGCATCACGCAGTCGATCATCGACGCCTACAACGAGAGCCGCTGATCCCCGGGATGTCCTCTCCCGCTCGCAGGGCGTTGCCCCGGGGCCGGTACGCGGGTGAGGGGCTTCCGTGATCACGGTCCACCTCCGCTATGAGATCGACCCCGACAGGGTGGATGATTTCGAGGAATACGGAAGGCGCTGGATACATCTCGTAGGGAAACTCGGCGGCAACCACCACGGATATTTCCTGCCGGGCGAGGGAGACAGCGATATCGCCTATGCGCTCTTCACCTTTCCCTCCCTCGCGGACTACGAGAGGTATCGCCTGGAGGCGCAGACGGACCCGGAATGCATCGAAGCGTACCGATTCGCGCAGGACACCAGGTGCATCCGCCGCTACGAGCGCCGTTTCCTCTCTCCCGTGTTCGGATGAACCGGCCCCGGCATCATTCCGGGGCATCGAGGGCCCACGCCAGCGCGGCGTCGGGCTGTTCGAAGTAGCGGGTCTCGCACATCGCCTGTTCCAGAAAGGCGGCGATGACCTGGTCCACCGGTCCGGCGCCCACAACCCCGATGCGCGAGCTGAGCGATCCTTCCAGGAGGATGGCGCGGGCTTCCGGCGTGATCCCGGCCAGGCCCTGCAGATAGACCACGAGCGGCAGGAGGTAGCCCTCGGACAGTGCACGGACGCCCTCGTAGCAGGCGAGGACATCGACTCGGTCGAGAAGCGATCCCGGCACCCACCACAGCACGAGCACGGCGGCGCGGCGCTCGATGCAGTGCTTACCGGTGCAGCACCGGCGCATCCGGATGGCATGCCCGGGACCGGGACAGGACCGCCCGGGCGCAGGTTCTTCGAGGGCTGACGAACTCAACGGGGCCTCCAGGACGAACGGATGATCCGCTCCCCAGCGACCGAACACCTCAACTCTCACACGGTTCGTCCGGCCTGATCATGATTGCGGACAAAAGCGCGTAGTGGGGCCTGTACAAAACGAGTGGCGGGTGGCATTCTCCCAAGTGATCCGCATCACAGCGGGGCAGCAGATCGCTTCTATGCCACCGGGGGCACCCATGTCAGCAGCAGGAACAACTCTCCTCGCCATCGGCACGAAGAAGGGTCTGTGGCTCGCCTCGAGCACCGACCGCGAGACATGGACGCTGTCCGAGCCGGTGTTCCTGATGGAGGAGATCCCGAGCGTCGGGATCGATACGCGCGGCGGACGGACGCGCCTCTTCGCGGGCCGGATGTCCTGGCACTTCGGACCGTGCATCGCCCATTCCGACGACCTCGGCGAGACCTGGGCGGAGCCGAAGGAGGGCAGCATCAGGTTCGGAGCCGAGGACGGCGCTGCACTGGAACGCATCTGGCAGATCCAGCCGGACGCGGACAGCCGTCCCGGCGTCGTCTGGGCCGGGTGCCAGCCGATCTCGCTGTGGAAGTCGACCGACCACGGCGAGACGTTCGAGCTCAACCGCGGGCTGTGGGACCACCCGCACCGCAGCGAGTGGGGCGCCGGGTTCGGTGGTGCCGCAGCCCACACGGTCCTGCCGAGTCCCGCCGATGACACCGTCCACGTCGCCATGAGCACGGGCGGCGTCTACCGGTCCGACGACGGCGGCGCCTCCTGGCAACCGCGCAACAGCGGCATCAGCGCCTACTTCATGCCCGATCCGGACCCCGAGTTCGGCCAGTGCGTGCACAAGGTCTCCCGTGACGCCGTCGACCCCGACCGCCTGTTCGCCCAGAACCACCACGGCGTCTACACGAGCACGGACCGGGGGGACTCCTGGCAGTCCATCGCCGAGGGTCTTCCTGCGGACTTCGGCTTCGTGATGCTCTCGCACCCGCACCGCAGCGGCACCGCCTGGGTCATCCCGCTCAAGGCGGACGGCGAACGCATCCCACCCGAGGGCCACCTGATGGTGCACAGGACGGACGACGGCGGTGCGACCTGGGAGGCCAGCGATGCCGGCCTGCCACCGGCGGAGTACAACGCCGTGCTGCGGGACGCCGCCTGTGTCGACACGGCCGACGTCCCGGGCGTCTACTTCGGGACGCGCGGCGGATCCGTCTACGCGAGCGCGGACGAGGGCCGCTCCTTCCGCGAAGTTGCGAGCCACCTGCCGGACGTGCTCTCGGTGCGCGCCGCCGTCGTACCCTCCTGAACGGAGGACGCGATGCCCACGAGCGCTCCGGTGACGGTCCTGATCCCCACGCTGCTCCGGCCCTACCTCGACGGGCGGAGCGAAATCAGCGTGAGCGTGGCGGGCCACGGCGACGTGTCGGCGCTGCTGGACGGGCTGGGCGAGGGGCGCCCCCTCCTCGATCAGCGGATCCGGGAGGAGACCGGAGCGCTGAGGCGGTACGTGAACATCTATGTCGACGGTGAGGACGTGCGCCGGCTGGACGGGCTCGGCACGGCCGTCCCGGCGGGCTCGACCGTCATGATCATCCAGTCCGTCGCGGGGGGCTAGGGCCGGGACGGGGCGTAACACAGAGTTAACGGCACCCGCAGGATGCTGAAACCTGCCGCTGCCTACCATTGCTCAGCGCGGTGTGCCATCCCCGTTCCGCACCCACCCCCAGTGCGATCCCGGGCTCAGTCCCCTCCGGCACGTGCAAGCGCTATCACGGAAATGGACTTCCCATGGATTCTGGAAATGTCGCTTGGATTCTCGCCAGCGCCGCGCTCGTCTGCCTGATGATCCCGGCACTGGCCCTGTTCTACGGAGGAATGGTCGGCTCCCGCCGCATCCTCAACATGATGATGATGTGCTTCGGCGGGGCGAGCCTCGTCGCGGTGCTGTGGGCGCTGTTCGGCTACTCGATGGCCTTCGGCAACTCGGTGGGCGGCCTCGGACTGATCGGTGACGTGGCCGAATATGCCGGCATGGGTCAGCTGCTCGCGGAGGACCCGGCCGCTTCCATCCCGCCCATCCTGTTCGCTGCCTTCCAGCTCTTCTTCGCCTGCGTCACCACGGCGTTGGTGGCGGGCGCGGCGGCGGGACGCATGAAGTTCGGCGCATGGATGATCTTCGCCGGTGTCTGGGCAACCCTGGTGTACTTCCCCATCGCGCACTGGGTGTTCGCGTTCAGTTCGGAGGACGGTTCGGTGGTCGGCGGATGGATAGCCAACAACCTGGGCGCCATCGACTTCGCCGGAGGCCTCGCAGTGCACATGAATGCGGGCATCGCGGCCCTGGCCCTGTCCCTCGTCCTCGGACGCAGCCATGGCTGGCCGAAGGTCGAGCACGCCAAACCGCACAGCCGCCCCCTCGTCCTCGTGGGTGCAGGTCTCCTGTGGGTCGGCTGGTTCGGGTTCAACTCCGGGTCGGCGCTCTCCGCAGGGCAGTCCGCCTCGGTGGTCTTCCTGAACACAGCCGTGGCGGCGTCGGCCGGGCTGCTCGCCTGGGCACTCGTCGAGCGGATCCGCAACGGCGCCGCCACCAGCATGGGAGCTGCGTCGGGCCTCATCTCGGCGCTCGTCGCCATCACCCCCGCCTGTGGAGCCGTCAGCCCCATGGGTGCGCTGGCCATCGGCGCGATCGCCGGAGCCGTCTGCTCCCTCGCGATCGAACTCAAGTTCCGGCTGGGCTTCGACGACTCGCTCGACGTCGTGGGCGTGCACCTGATCGGCGGCATCCTGGGCACGCTGCTGATCGGCTTCTTCGCCACCGAGGACGCACCGAACGGCGTCTCCGGCCTCTTCTACGGCGGCGGCTTCGAGCTGCTCGGCGTCCAGACGCTCGCGACCGCGGCGGTGCTCGTGTACTCCTTCGTGGTCACCTGGGTCATCGCACAGGTCATCCAGCGGACCGTCGGCCTCCGGATCGAGCAGGAGGACGAGCTGCGGGGCATCGACATCGCCGCGCACTCCGAGTTCGCCTACCTGACCGACGAGGACCCGGTGGATCTCGGCGCCCCCCGCGCACAGTCCTTGTAAAGATTGTTCAACAATCTGTAGACTCCCGTAGCAGGCGTGACGCCCGTCTCGCCTGACGTTCCAGGACGACGGGGATCGCATGGCAGCCAGGGCAGGAAAGAAGAGGGCACCACTGGCAGGGCGTCCCGAACGGGGCGCCCTGCTCGGCGCCATGTTCCTGATGGCCACCAGTGCGGTGGGCCCGGGGTTCATCACCCAGACCACGTCGTTCACCGTGACCCTCGGCGCCGCCTTCGCCTTCGCGATCCTCGTATCCATCCTGGTGGACATCGCCGTGCAGCTGAACGTCTGGCGCGTCATCGGGGTCACGGGCCGCCGGGCGCAGGAGCTCGGCAACCTCGTGCTGCCGGGCGTCGGCTGGGTCCTGGCCGGCCTGATCTTCCTCGGCGGCATGGTCTTCAACATCGGCAACACCGCCGGTGCCGGGCTCGGCGTGAACGCGATGCTCGGTGTCGACGCGAAGATCGGTGGCGTGGTCTCGGCAGTCGTCGCGATCGCCGTCTTCCTGATCAAGCGGGCCGGCGCCGCACTCGACCGCATCGTCGTCGTCCTCGGTGCCGTCATGATCCTCCTGACCGGCTACGTGGCGATCGTGTCGCAGCCACCGGTCGGGCTCGCGCTTCGGAACGCCGTCATCCCCGAGCAGGTCGATTTCCTGGTGATCACCACCCTGATCGGTGGCACGATCGGCGGGTACATCACCTACGCGGGTGCCCACCGCATGCTCGACTCCGGGGTTGTCGGCCCCGACAACGTCCGGCAGATCACGCGGAGTTCCATCCTCGGCATCATCGTCACCGGCATCATCCGCGTGCTGCTCTTCCTCGCGGTGCTGGGCGTCGTCGCCGGCGGCGCGGAACTCGCGAGCCAGAACCAGGCAGCCGAGGCGTTCCGGATAGCAGCAGGCGAAGTGGGCCTGCGACTCTTCGGCATCATCCTGTGGGCGGCGTCCATCACCTCCGTCATCGGAGCGGCCTACACCTCGATCTCGTTCATCACCTCGTCGGCGACCGCCCCGCGGCGGCGCAACATCTACACGTGCCTGTTCATCGCGGTCTCGGCCCTCATCTACCTGCTCGTGGGCCAGGCACCGACCACGCTGCTCATCGCGGCCGGCGCCGTCAACGGCCTCATCCTCCCGGTCGGATTCGCGGTGATCCTGTGGGTGGCCTGGCGACGCCGGGATCTCCTCGGCGGCTACGTCTACCCGGTGTGGCTCCTGGTGGCGGGCCTCGTCGCCTGGCTGCTGACGCTCTTCCTCGGATACCAGTCGCTCAGCGGCCTGGGGAAGCTGTGGGCGTGAACCGAGCCATCGGCTCGGGTGCCGCCGTCGTCGTCATGAGGGCCGGCCACGACCACCGGCTCAGGGACGGGCACTAGAGCCGTAGGGCGCTCAACTGTGCGAGGGCATCGTCCGGTCCCACCGCCGTGATGCCGTGGACCCGCGCCCAGGACGCCAATTCCTCCGTGATCGCCTGCGACACCCCCGACCAGCGTGCGTACGGCAGCACGTAGATGTAGTCGACATCCGCACGTGTGGCGTCGAGAAGCCGGAGGCCCCCGCAGCCGACCGGCTGTCCCGTCGCCAGTTCGTAGGCGATCAGGAAGACGGCGATGCCCGCCCCGTCGTCGGCCGTCGCCGTGAGGGACGCAGGCGACTGCCCCCGGTCGCTCTCCGCGCGGAGCGCCTCACGCAATCCCGTGGCCACGGGATTGGTCCAGGGGACCTGTCGAACCCTCAGCGTCTGCATGGCAGCCTCCTGTGGAAGTAGTGTGCTTCCCAACGCTACGGACGGGCGGTTTCGGCCGCATTTCCGTCCGCGAAACTTCGCGTGCACTCCTTCCACGCGTGCGTCTCCCCGTCCGCGGCCGGACCGCCCCGGACTGATCCCCGGCTACCGGTCTGCGTCAAGGGCACGCCCCGCACCCACGGCACCCGCTTCCTTTGATTCAATTCGAAGGGTGGGGATGAAACGACAGGACGCAGCACCTGCAGGTGGATCTGATGGATGACCTCGACGGTGCGGAAGCTCGGGAGACCGTCCGGTTCGGTCTGGACGGCATCGAGTACGCCATCGACCTCACCGGGGACAATGCGGCGACGCTCCGCGCCATCCTCTCCGGCTACGCGGCCAAGGGCCGGCGGGTTGCCACGGGGCGCGGCCGGAAGACGCCGCGGCCGGCCGATCGGGCCCCTGACGACGAGATCCCGAGGATCCGCCGGTGGGCGAAGGAGAACGGGTACAACCCGAGCATGCGGGGCCGGCTCACCCAGTCGATCATCGACGCCTACAGGCAGCGGCGCCGGTAGGCGGTCGGCACGACGCCGACAGGCGACGTCGGATCGGTACCGCCGGCGGGCACGGTCCTGTCGGCGCCGGTCCTGTCGGCGCCGTCGTCAGGACTCCCGGCTGCGGATGGCTGCCAGCAGCTGCGCCTCGGCGCGGTCGAGGTACGACCTCATCTCCTCCGCGGCGTCCTCCGCCTTCCCGTCCCGCAGCAGTGCGGTGACAGCCGCATTGGCGTCGACATAGGGGGCGTGAAAAGCGGGATCGTCGCCCATGCCATGGAACACGAGGCGCATCTCGGCGAGGACCTCGGACATCATCGCATCGAAACGGGCACTGCCGGCCCGCGCGACGACCCCCTGGTGGAAGTCCTGATTGGCGCCGGCCATGGCTGCCACGTCTCCCGCTTCGCGTGCCATGCGGGCGCGGTCGACGACGTCGTCCAGCAGGGCATCGAAGCCGGCCGGCACGGATCCACCACCCCAGCGGAGCGCTGCGGGCTCCAGGTACCGGCGCACGCGGTAGATCTCACGCACGTCGTCGGCGGAGGGCCGGGCGACGAAGACACCGCGGTTGGGCACCCGCGTGACGATGTTCTCGGCAGCCAGGATTCCGAAAGCCTCACGCAGTGTGTTGCGGGACACCCCGAGCGCCCCGCCGAGCGCTTCCTCGAGCAGCTTGGTACCCGGCGGGAGGTCCCCTGCGGAGATGCGCGACCTCAAGGCCGCCGCGGCCCACTGCCCGGAGTGCGCGTGGCGGGCCCCACCCGAGAGCGACCGCAGTGCCGCGAGGGCGTCGTCGAACGTCATCCCATCACCCTACTGGCGCACCCGCCGACCCGGTCCTCACGTCCGGAAGCGGACCGCCGCCCCCGGCGGGAGTTGCGCCGCGCGGTCGAGGTCCGCCGAGGCGACGACGGCGATCACCGGATAGCCGCCCGTCACCGGATGGTCGGCGAGGAACAGCACCGGCAGGCCGGACGGCGGAACCTGCAGCGCCCCGGGCACGGTCCCCTCACTCGGGAGTTCTCCTGCACGCACCCGTGTCAGGGCGGCGCCATCGAGACGCAGCCCGATCCGGTCGGACTGCGCCGTGACCGTCCAGGCCGTCCCGCACAGGCGCTCCAGGGCGCCGTCGCCGAACCAGTCATCCCGCGGTCCTGGGATCACCCGCAGTATCTCGGGCGTCCCGGACGCTCGTGGCAACTCCGGATCCCCCACCGGGGAGCCGGGGACAGGGCGCCCGACGGAGAGGGCCGAACCCCTGGTGAGCGGGGCAGGGCCGAGCCCCGACATGGAATCCGAGGATCGGCTGCCGAGCACCTCCTCGGCGGCGAATCCGCCACGCACTGCGGTGTAGGCGCGCAGGCCCGACGCCGGCGGCGACTGCCGCAGCACCTCGCCCGCCCGCAGGAGGAAGGGGGCGCAGAGCCCGGTCCCACGCTCTCGGCCATCGGGCATCACGATGGTGAGGCGGACGTCGGCTCCCGTCACGGCCAGCACCTGGTCCTCCCGCGCCTCAAGGGCCAGGCCACCGTTGAGGGTCTCGATCACCGCGCTTCCGGCAGCGTTGCCGACCAGCCTGTTCGCCTGGCGCAAGGCTCCCCGGTCCAGGGCGCCCGCCCCGGCGACGCCGAGGTCCATCAGACCCGGCCGGCCGAGGTCCTGGACCGTGCTGTACAGGCCCGGGTCGACGACGGTCAGCCCGGCAGGCACGGGCGTGCCGGGCGGAGTGCCGGGCGGAGTGCCCGGCCCGGAGGGACCGGGCGAAGCGACCGAACCAGGTGGACGGACCGACGCCGCCGGACCGGGGGCGGGAACGGGCTGGGCCCGTGCCTCCGCGGGGACAGCGGGAGCACGCAGTTCGACGAGCTCCCGGACCGCGGTGAACCGGACCCTGTTGCCGGGTGTGATGAGCGCGGGCTGGGCGCGGTGGACATCCCACAGCACGGCGCTGGTGCGTCCGATCAGCTGCCATCCGCCGGGAGACCGGCGTGGATACACAGCAGAGAAGTTTCCGGCGAGCGCCACGGACCCCGCTGGAACGGCGGTCCGGGGTGTTCCCCGCCGCGGGACCTCCAGGCGAGGGTCACCACCGGTGAGATAGGCGAAGCCGGGAGCGAAGCCTCCGAAGGCTGCCACCCAGGGAGTTGCGGTGTGCGCGGCGACCACGGCCTCCTCGCTCAGCCCTGTCAGCTCGGCCACGTCCCGGAGATCAGCGCCGCCGTACTGGACCTGGATGGTGAGGAGCGTGTCCTCCCGCTCCACGGCCGCCGATGGGTCGATCGAGCGGAGATGCGCTGCGAGGTCGGCGACCTGCCAGGGCTCCTGCACGGTGACGAGGACGGTACGAGCCGCCGCGACGACGTCCACCTGGCCCTCTACGGGTCGCTCCTGCAGTTGGGCCTGCACACTGAGTACTTCGGCCAGGCCCGGCAGTTCGACGAGCACACCGTGGTCGCCGACGCGGCGGAGTGTCAGGCCGGCCGGCCCTCGAGGGCCGGCGGCGTCAGGTGAACGCACCGACCGTCACGCCCGCGGAGACCAGGGCATGGCGTACCGCCGCTGCCATCGCGATGGCGCCGTGGGTGTCTCCGTGGACGCAGATGCTCTCGGCGGCGATCCGGATGCGGGAACCGTCGATGGCCACCACCTCGCCGTCGGCCGCCATCCGCAGGACATGCTCGACGACGTCGGCCTCCTCGTGGAGCACGGAACCGGGTTCGCGACGCGGGACCAGTGCGCCATCCGGCATGTACGCGCGGTCCGCGAACGCCTCCACGACGGTGCGCAGGCCCGCCGAGCGCGCCTCCGCCTCGATGACGGTGTTCGGCAGCACCAGCAACGGGAGGGTGTCGTCGATCTCGCGGACCGCCCGGACCACCGCGCGCGCCTGGCGCTCGTGGACGGCGATCGTGTTGTACAGGGCGCCATGGGGCTTCACATACCGGACAGCGGTACCGGCCGCCAGCGCGAGGGCCTGCAGCGCCCCGATCTGGTAGACCACCTCATCGGTCAGTTCCACCGGGTCGACGTCCATGAAACGCCGGCCGAAGCCGGCCAGGTCGCGGTAGCCCGGATGCGCACCGACCGCCGCCCCCGCCGCGGCGGCGGCGGCGCACGTGGTGCGGATCCCGGTGGGATCCCCGGCGTGGAACCCGCACGCCACGTTCACGCTGGAGACGGACTCGATGATTCGTGCGTCGTCACCGAAGGTCCAGTTGCCGAAGGATTCCCCTACGTCGCTGTTCAGGTCGATCGCCGTCATGTGACCTCCATCTCACGTTCCAATCAAGCATGCCCGACGATCACCGATTGTTCAACAATCAAATGCCGGCCGCGCCCTGGAAGGCAGGAGGAGGGGAAGGGGTCCGGTTACCCGGCGGCGCCGTCGTCCGCCCGATTCAGGGGTCCGACCTGAAGCCCGTCAGCTTGTGGGAGCCGTCGCAATAGGGCTTCAGGACCGATGCGCCACACCTGCACAGCGCCACCGTCCGCCGCGTCCGGGGCAGCTCCTCGCCGTCCGCGCCGATCAGTTCGAAATCCCCGCGGATGAGCAGCGGGCCATTCGGGCACGCGACCACCGAGACCGGAGCGGCGCCGGAGTTCAACGAACGTTCGGGAATCGGACCGGATGCCTCCGGAGCCGGGCCGGCACTCACGATGCCATCGCGTTCGAGCTGCGGAGGGATGACCTGCCGGCCTCCCAGGCCTGCATGATGTGCACGGTCATGAGGCCGTCGACCGCGAGCCCGGCAGCAGCGCCGAAGAGGACGTCCTGCAACAGGCGCGGATCGGACTCCACCAGCCCGCCCGCCATGTCCCGCCCGGCGATCTGCTCGTGGACGGCGTCGGCCTCGACGTGCTCGTCGAAGTACTCCGTGGCATCCTCGCCATAGCCGTGGCGCTTGAAACCCCGGGAATACAGGCGGTTGGGCTGCGAGGAGGTCATCTCGTACGCCGCCAGGTGCCCGACGATCGCTCCCCGCAGCCGACGGTTGAGACCGAAGAGCGACATCAGGTTGTTGACGGCCAGCGTGATCGCCGGAGTCGCGTCGAGGTAGGCGCCATAGGTGTCGTCCATCCCGAGCTCGCGCATGGTGCGGGCGAAAAGGGCCGAGTGCATACGCGCCGGCATGCCGTTACCGTACTCATCGGCCTGAATCTCCACCATCGCTGCCTTCGACCTGCCGGTCAGCCGCGGGATGGCGAAGGTGTGCGGGTCGGCTTCCTTGAGCTGGTAGATGGACTTGTGCACGAGGAACTCGCGCAACTGGTCATCGGTTGCGGCCTTCGCCACGAAGCGGGACATGCTCGGACCCGAGTCCTCGCCGGTCATCCGGAAGAGCTCGGCACAGACGGCCTCGCTGGTGGCGCGGGGCAGGTCCCCGAGGACGACCTCCTCGCGGATCCGGCGCTCGAACGCCACCTCGATCCGGTGCCGCACCCCGAGGAGGCCGGGATTCCACTCCCAGTCGTCGCCTGCATCGTCGATGCCGCTGTAGTGCAGCTCGTACAGACAGAAGAGAGCCAGCTGGAGGTCGTCGTCGTGAAGGATGTCGGGCGTCTCGTCCACGGCATCTCCGACGAGCACGGCGAGACGGTCGAGGGAGTCCTGCGCGGACTCGGCAGTGCCGGCGACGATGGTCAGAACGAGGGCGCTGATTTCTCCGCGCGGGGAGGGCTGCTTCACCAAGGACCTCTTCTGTCGATGTACAGACCCTGTGGCCGGGCCAGTAATGCTAAGCGTACTTCGCTTTGGCCGGATCGTGACGCCCGATCCTGTGGAAGGACGGGAAACGACGACGCCGGACCGGTCGGCGCGCGTGCGCACCCGCCGGTCCGGCGTCGTTCCGTCCCCCGTGACTTCGCCGGGGGTTCCCACCCCCGTCGGGGTGGCGATTGTTCCTAGACGCGGCGCTTGCCGTCGCGCGTACCGCGGCTGAGGGCGAGGGCGAGGCCGATCATGCCCACCGCCAGCAGGAAGTGCAGCCAGTTGTCCGCGCTGTTCACCGGGACGAAGTTGGCGGACGAATCCTGACCGATGACAAGGCCGTAGATCCACAGGATGGCGTAGATGATGCCGCCACCGAGGAGGTAGCTGCGCGCCCCCGAGACGGTCCTCGCCATGGCGAGGCCGGCGATGCCGAACAGCAGGTGGACGATGTTGTGGAGGATCGAGACCTGGAAGATCCCGAGCAGCATCGCTTCCGACTGGTGGCCGGCGAACATCATGGTGCCGTAGTTGGAGGTGATCCCCGGAATGAACCCCAGGATCCCGACCAGCAGGAAGACGACACCCACTGCCTGCGCGGCACGCTGCAGGGTGGTACGGCCACTCTCCACCGTGCGATTGTTCGTATTTGTCATGAGGATCTCCTTTTCTTCATATGTGCAAACGGTTATTCGCGGTTGAGCTTGTCCTGCACCGTGCCGGCCATCTTCTCGACGGTGTTCGGGATCTCCGTGGTGCCGTAGAAGCGGGAATCCGGGTGTGTCGCCGGTGGCATCGGAGCGCTCGTGGTCGGACCCTCGTGGTAGGTGAACTGACCCTTGCCGTCCGGGGTGGGGCCGGAGGCCCAGCTTCCCTCGGCAGCGGTCTTCCCGTCGGAGAAGTTCAGGTACTGGTAGGAGACCTCGCGGGCCTCCTTCTTGATCGGGAAGTTGCTCGGCACCGGCAGTTCCTCCATCTTCGACTCCTGGAGCTCCCGCGCGGCGGCGATCCACTGGTTCTGGTGCATGGTGTCGCGGGCGAGCAGGAAGGAGAGCATGTCCCGGATGCCATGGTCATCGGTCATGTGATAGAGACGGGCGACCTGCAGCCGCCCCTGCATCTCGGCATTCGCATTGGCGGTGAAATCTGCCAGGAGATTCCCACTCGCGGTGACGTAGCTGCCCTGCCAGGGGTTGCCCATGCTGTCCACGGGCCGGGCACCGGCCCCTGCGACGATGGCGTGCTGCATGTCGGTGCCACCGACAACGGCCGCGATAGCCGGGTCGGACTGGACCGCCTGTTCGGTGATACCGAGGGGGGACTTCTCGAGCAGCTGGGCGATCATGGTCGCAAGCATCTCCACGTGGCCCATCTCTTCCGCGCCGATCCCGAACAGCAGGTCACGATACTTGCCGGGGATGTGGGCGTTCCACGCCTGGAAGCTGTACTGCAGCGCCACCGTGATCTCGCCGTACTGGCCACCGAGGACCTCCTGCAGCTTGCGTGCATAGATGGCGTCCGGCTTGTCCGGGCTGGCCTTGTACTGAAGCTCTTGCTTGTGAAAAAACACTGATGTCTACCTCCCCACGTAGGGTCCCCCGGGCTTGGACCCGCTCCTTCTGGAAGCGGCCACGGGGGATCCTCTTGATTCGACGCTAACGGCGCCACTAGGATTTTTGGAAGATACTAAGTCTACTTATTTAGATGTTGCAGGATCGGGAAAAGGACTTGCACCGACGAACGTAAGCATGCTTAGCTTCAGTGATAAGTCCAGCACGAGATGCCGGACCATCGCATCGAGAACACGATGGAGCGTCCGCTTTAACGGCAATATCAACGTTAGGAAGAACCATGACTACGCAGAATTGGCCGCAGGATCCCCTGGTTCCCTCCACCACCGGAAACGAGACGTCCACCTCGGACCTCGGAGCCCACGAGCTCAACACCACGGAATTCACCGGCGGCAACTCCGGCGCGGGAGGCACGAAGACCTCCGCAGCCAAGGACCAGGCCAAGCAGGTCGGCCAGGACGGCAAGGAAGCAGCCAAGAACGTGGCAGGCACCGCCGCTTCCGAGGCCAAGAACGTAGCCGGCACCGCGGCATCCGAGGCGAAGAGCGTCGCAGCCGAGGCCGGGTCGGAGGCCCGGAACCTGCTCGGCACGGTGACCTCCCAGGTCAAGGACCAGGCGGGCACGCAGCAGCAGAAGATCACCGAAGGCATCCGGGGTATCTCGAACGAACTGAAGTCGATGGCGGAGAAGTCGGACAACCACATGGTGTCCAGCATCGTGCAGCAGGCGAGCCAGCGAACCGAATCCGCAGCGGGGTGGCTCGAGGGCCGCGACGCCTCCGAGATCCTCGAAGACGTCAAGTCCTTCGCACGGCGCAAGCCCGGCACCTTCCTCGCCATCGCAGCAGGATCCGGCCTCGTCGTCGGTCGTCTGACCAAGGGCCTCACCGGCAACCGCGACTCCTCCGGCACCCCTGCGACCCAGGGACGCGCGTCGACCGGCACCTCGACCACCGGGGCCTACCCCGGCTACACCGAGGTCGACTCCGACCTGTACAGCGGAACCCCCGCCACCGCCGGCTTCGGAGAGACCACCCGCGGCCAGCACGTCGCCGGTTCCAACCCGGCGTTCGTCGACCCCACGGACGACTACCCCACCATCCCGCCGGGAACCCCTCCCGTAGGCACCCTTCCGAATGACGGGAGCCTGCGCTGATGAGTGAGGCATACACGAGCGGCGCCCACCAGGCCGCCGCCCCCCTTCCGACGGAGGCGGAGCAGCGCTCAGCGAACGCCTCAGTGGGCGAACTGCTCGGGGAGGTGACGAAGGACCTCTCCAAGCTGATGCGCCAGGAGGTCGCCCTGGCGAAGGCCGAGGCCACCGAGTCGGCGAAGAATGCCGGGAAGGGCGCCGGCATGTTCGCCGGTGCCGCCATCGGGGGCCACTTCGTCCTCCTGTTCCTGTCCCTCGCCCTCATGTGGGGCCTCGACGCCCTGATGCCGATCGGGTGGGCCGCCGTCATCGTGGCCGTTCTCTGGGGCATCATCGCCGCCGTCCTGGCACTGCAGGGCAAGAAGGAAATGAAGCAGATCAAGGGTCTCCCCCAGACAGCGGAGACCATCAAAGAGATTCCGCCGACACTGAAACCAGGTGAGCAGACACGATGAGCCAGACACCCGAAGAGATCCGTGCAGATATCGAACGTACCCGACAGGAACTGGGTACCGACGTGGACGCCGTCGCGGACAAGGTCAATCCCGCGAACATCGCGCACCGCCAGACCGAGAAGGTCAAGCACAGCTTCAGCAACGTGAAGGAGACCGTCATGGGCAAGGCCGAGGACGTCAAGGACACCGTCATGGGCAAGGCCGAGGACGTCAAGGACACCGTTGCCGGTAAGGCCGGAGACGTCAGGGAGGGCGTCAAGGGCACGGCCGGAAGCGGAAAGGGCGCCGCGCAGTCGGCGACCGGAACGGCCAAGGACAAGGCCCTGCACGCCGGGCACGCCGTCCAGGGCGCTCCCCGCCAGCTGTCGAGCAAGGCCGCGGGCAACCCCCTAGCAGCCGGCCTGATCGCCTTCGGAGCCGGCCTCCTGGTGGCGTCGCTGATCCCTGCGAGCGAGAAGGAACAGCAGGCAGCATCGCAGCTTAAGGAGCAGGCCGCTCCCTTGAAGGAGAAGGTCACCGAGGCTGCGAAGCAGGTCGTCGCGGACGTCAAGGAACCAGCGCAGGAAGCCGTCCAGTCCCTCAAGGAGTCGGCAGCCGATTCGGTGCAGACCGTGAAGGGCGAAAGCCAGAACGCCGTCGGCGAGGTCAAGGGTGAGAGCCAGCAGGCCGCCAGCAACGTCAAGGGCAGCGCCCAGGACGCGAAGTCGAACGTGCAGCAGAGCAGGTAGCCCTCGGGTCCTGTCGACAGAGGCCACCGGATCCGTTCCGGTGGCCTCTGTCCTCGTTTCCCGTGCCGTTCACTCCGGCGTCGGTGGCCCTTGCTGAGCGAGGAGAGCCTCGGCCTCCACCTGTCCGATGATCGGTTGGCGGTACTCCACGGAGAGTATCTCGAGCATCGCCTCGGCGTACTCCTCGTTCGTACTGGCGATCGCGTCGAGGGCATAACTGACGCGGAAATCATGTGCGAAAGCGTCGGCACCGGTATGGGCCACGCAGTTGTGGGTCGCCACACCCGCCAGGACGAGCTGCGCCACCCCGAGGCTCCGCAGCCGCTCCGCCAGGTCGGTGCCGAAGAACGCGCTGTCGCGGGTCTTCGTCACCGTTTCGAGCCCCTCCACGCGCAGGCCCTCGACGACGTCGGCCTGGCGTGTACCCCGGAAGATGAAGCCCTGATCGTCGTCGAGCATCGAGACGGTCCAGGTGGAGCGATCTGGCAGGTGTTCCGTGCGCGCCACCAGCACGGGCGCGCCACTCCGGCGCGCGGCGTCGATGAGGTCGTTGCAGGCGGCAACAAGGGACTGCTGCACTGCCGCAAGGACAGGGTCCTCGAAGAAGGCGTTCTGCATGTCGATGACGAGCAGGGCCGTCTTCTCCCCGCGACCGGCGGAGGAGGGCGAAGCGTCAGCGGGCGGCATCGGGCTCCCGGTGGATCCCGCCGGCGAGGCCCGTCCGGTCGCGCTCGTCTCCCCACCGCATCCCGCCGCTCTCCGCCGGACGGAAGGAGAGCAAGGATGGTTCGTCGACGGGCACAGGCCCGCTGATGATCGAGCCACCGATGGCGGTGTCCAGGTTTCCTGACCGCGCTTCGGCCAGCCGAAGCACCTCGGCTTCCGCCAGATTGGCGGCCTGGCTGATCCGGTCGACGGTGAAGCCGCTGGACAGTGCCCGCCGGATCGCTTCTCCGCACGCCAGGGCGAGCCTGTCGCGCTCGAACTCGGCGTCCTCGAGATCGGCCGCGGCGATCATGACTTCATTGATGTGTGGGGGACGTACAGCTGGCATGGTGCCCTTCCCGTGGGCTTGGCGAACCGGCCGGCACGCAGGGGGTCCGCCACACGGAGGGCCCCCGGCAGCACCATGAGGGACTGGAAGGTGGACCACGGGCCGCCGATCGCACGACGCGCAGTCCCGGAGGCTCCCACGCGTTGGGTCCGTGCACGGGGACGATTCGGAAGATGTTCGGCCGGTGGCTGGACCTTCAGGCCATCATACGGAAGCACCCAGGGCCACGGAAGCGGGCGAAACCGCCGCCGGGACACCGACCGTGACGGCTCGGCAGCACACACCGGCTCGAGGAATAACGCTAAGCCTGCTTCCAATTATCTACTAAGTGTGCTTACTCTAGAGGTCGGTGGTTCGCAGGGACTCCGGTCCCGGCGGAACCTACAGCCGAGAATTCCATACCCCTCGCAGTGAGATTACTCAGAAGGAGAAGGAAATGATTACTCAGGAACACATCGACACCCTGCTCGGCAACGGTGGCAACGTCCTCGGTTCTGACGGAGAGAAGATCGGTTCGATCGGGCAGGTCTACCTCGACGACCAGACCGGTGAGCCCAGCTGGGTCACGGCGAAGACGGGCCTTTTCGGGACGTCCGAGTCCTTCGTTCCCCTCCAGGGTGCAGACATCGAGGGACATGACGTGCGGGTGCCCTACACGAAGCACCAGGTGAAGGACGCCCCTCGCGTCGAGTCCGACGGCAACCTCAGCCCCGAGGAAGAGGATCGCCTCTACCGCCACTACGAGGTCGGCGGCGGCACGAGCGGCTACACCGACACGACGACCGGCACCACCGGCAACGTCGGCCGAGGCGACCGCGACGTGGACATCGACACGACGTCGGGCCGCCACACCGGGCTGACCGACACGAACACGCACTCCGGCACCACCACCGGGCGCGGCACCGTGGGGCACGACACCTCGGGCCCGACCACCGATGAGGCGATGACCCGCTCCGAGGAGCAGCTGCACGTCGGTACGGAACGTCGGGAAGTCGGACGTGCCCGCCTGCGGAAGTACGTCGTCACCGAGAACGTCACCCAGACGGTCCCCGTGAGCCGCGAGGAAGTCCGCGTGGAGCGCGAGCCCATCACGGACGCCAACCGCGGCGACGCCTACGACGGGCCCGCCATCAGCGAGGAGGAGCACGAGGTGACCCTCCACGCAGAGCGTCCCGTCGTCGAGAAGGAAGCGGTTCCCGTGGAGCGCGTGCGCCTCGACAAGGAAACCGTGACGACGAACGAGACCGTCAGCGGCGAGGTTCGCAAGGAAGAGATCGAAGTCGAAGGCGCCGACGACACGCGCCGCGGCAACAACCTCTAAGCAGCATGTGACACAGGAGGGCCCGGGGCGCAGCTCCGGGCCCTCCTGTGTCACGAGGACCATGAAGCGCGGCGAGGCACGACCCATGAGCGAAGCCCGTCATGGCCGACGGATCGGCGCACAGGAAATGGTCCGAGAACTCTTGTCCGAAGTGCAGGAACGATAATAAGCCTGCTGTCTATTTCAGGTAGAGTTGTCTAGAGTAAGTAGTAGGAACAAGCGAAGTTCACCGCGTAGAACCGAGGGGAAGGACACGCCATCGTGCCGGAGTTGAACGATTGGTCGACCAGCCGCCTGCTAACGACCGCGGCCCGCATCGTCGAACACTCATGGAACGAGAAGCTCCTGAGCATCGGCATCACGCATGCAGGACTGACCACACTGGGAGTCCTCGAGCGGGAGGGCACGCTCACGGGCGTACGCCTGGCCCAGCTCGTCCACGTCCAGGCGCAGACCGTGGGACGGACCCTCGACCGCCTGGAAAAGCGGGGCCTCGTGACGCGCCTTCGCAATACGGCCGACCGTCGGAGTCAGAGGATCACCATCACCTCGGCGGGGCTGAAGGCCCTGGAACGGGCGAAGAACATCGAACACGAACTGATGGCCGAGGACGGCCTCGCGTCGGAGGACCTACGCGACCGCCTCAAGACCGTCATCAACGAGCTCGGACCAAAGCGGGACTAGTAGCCTCCGCCATCGGCAGCCATGTTGTTGAAGCGCGAGTAGTGACCCTGGAATCCGACCACCAAGGTCTTGGTAGGACCGTTACGGTGCTTCGCGACGATGACGTCGGCTTCGCCCGCGCGCGCTGACTCCTTGTCGTACACGTCGTCGCGATGTAGCAGGATCACCATATCGGCGTCCTGCTCGATGGAACCCGATTCGCGAAGGTCCGAGACCTGCGGCCTCTTGTCCGTGCGCTGCTCCGATCCACGGTTCAACTGCGACAGCGCGACCACGGGGACATTGAGCTCCTTCGCGAGCAGCTTGAGCGCCCTCGAGAACTCCGACACCTCCTGCTGGCGGGACTCCACGCGCTTGCCGGACGACATCAGCTGCAGGTAGTCCAGCACCACGAGCTTCAGGTCATGCCGCTGCTTGAGACGCCGGCACTTGGCCCGGATCTCCATGAGTGACATGTTCGGGCTGTCATCGATGAACAGCGGCGCGTCATTCATGCGCCCCATCGTCGTCGCGATCTTGCCCCACTGCTCATCCTTGATGGTGCCCTTGCGCAGGTCCTGCAGGCCGATGGTGGCCTCGGCGGAGAGAAGCCGCATCGCGATCTCGTTGCGGCCCATCTCCAGCGAAAAGAAGACAGTAGCCATATTGTGCTTGATGGCGGCCGATCGAGCCCAGTCCAGGGCGAAGGTCGACTTTCCCATGGCGGGGCGCGCGGCCACGACGATCATCTGCCCCCCGTGGAGCCCCTGGGTCAGTTCGTCGAGCTCGTAGAAACCGGTGGGCACGCCGGTCATGCCTTCGCCCCGGTGTCCTGCCGACTCGATCTCGTCGACTGTGCCCTCGATGATGTCCTTGAGGGCCACGTAGTCCTCGGCTGTGCGGCGCTCGGCGACCGCATAGACCTCGGCCTGCGCGGCGTTGACGAGGTCGTCGACCTCGCCGTCGTTCGAGTAGCCGAGCTGCACGATCTTCGTCCCGGCGTCGACCAGGCGACGCAGGACGGCCCGCTCACGCACGATCTCCGCATAGAAGCCGGCATTGGCCGCCGTGGGTACGGACTGGATCAGCGTATGCAGGTACGCGGGCCCGCCGATGCGGGAGATCTCCCCGCGCTTGGTCAGCTCGTCCGACACGGTGACGGCGTCAGCCGGCTCACCACGCCCGTAGAGGTCGATGATCGCCTCATAGATGCTCTCGTGCGCCGGCCGGTAGAAATCGATCCCTCGAAGGACCTCCACGCAGTCGGCGATCGCATCCTTCGAGAGCATCATGCCGCCGAGTACCGACTGCTCCGCGACGAGGTCCTGTGGAGGCGTACGGGAGAAGTCCGGAGTACGAGTGTCCGATGATGAATCTGCATGTGCCAGGGACACTGAAGGGCCTTTCTCCTGCTGTCGAAGCGGCGGTCGCCATAGCGCTCCGCCGGACGCCCGGGCCGGGTCCGACAGGAAAGTCCTATCACCCGACACCCTCATTATTGGGAATCTCCCGCAACCGTAGCCCCCTCTCCAGGAGCGGCCAAGCGCTGTGCCAACAGGGGGTGTGGGTAAGTGTGAATAACCTGTGGATTGCGCGGCGTGTCTTGTGCACAGGATGGGGATAAGCCTGTGGATAGGAAAAAGTTTTGCCTGGGAAGGGCCCTCTGACCTGCGACGATGCTATCCACCGCCTGTGGATCGAAAGTAGTTTCGTGCTCGCTCCATCCACAGGTGCGCTGTTGACAACCGTCCGAGATTTACTTCACCAGGCCCCCTAGGAGCACATAGTCTCCCTCGGGGATGTACTGCATCCGCGGAGAACCGGGCCGCTCAGGGACAGGATCCGGGTGTATGCCCGGCGAGGAACATCTCTGCCCCCTGATGTTCGTCCGAGAGTGCGCAGACAAGCATGGGTGAGCCTCGCATGCCTCTAGGACGATCTTCGCGATTCCGGGCAGCGGGGGTCCAGACGCAGGAAGCCCCCGCGTTCCACGCGGGGGCTTCCTGGTGAACCTGGTGTCGCAGCTGCGTCAGCTGGCGACGACGTCCAGGTCGATCACTGCTGCTACATCCTCGTGGAGACGGACGTTGGCCTGGTACGAACCGACCGACTTGATGTGGGCCGGGATCTCGACCTTGCGCTTGTCGATCTTGCCGAGGCCGGCGGCCTCGACGGCCTTCGCGACGTCGTCGGCCTTGATCGTGCCGAACAGGCGGCCGGAGCCACCCGCCTTCACGGTCAGGGTGACGGGCTTCGCCGACAGGGCGGCGGCCTGTCGCTGGGCGTCCTCGAGCGATGCGTGCTCGCGGGCGGAGCGGGCAGCCTTGATCGACTCGACCTGCTTCTCGCCACCCTTGGTCCACATCAGGGCGAATCCGCGGGGCAGAAGGTAGTTACGTGCGTAACCGTTCTTCACCTCGACGACGTCGCCTGCGGCACCGAGTCCGGTGACTTCCTGGGTCAGAATGAGCTTCGACATTGTGTGTCCCTTTCCCTAGCCGCGGCCAGCGCCGGAGTACGGCAGCAGTGCGACTTCGCGGGCGTTCTTGATTGCCTGGGCGATCTTGCGCTGCTCCTGCACGGTCACGCCGGTGACGCGACGGGCACGGATCTTTCCGCGATCGGAAATGAACTTACGCAGCAGGGCTACGTCCTTGTAGTCGATGACGGTGACGTCAGCGGCCTTCAGGGGGTTGGACTTTGGTTTGGGCTTACGGAGTTCAGCCTTAGCCATCGTGGTGCTCCTTTTTTTCGTTGGAGCCCGCAGAACGATTCTGCGGGATGGGAATTACCAGTTCCGCGAGGAACTGCGGCAGGGGTTCCGGGAACGGAA
The DNA here is from genome assembly GCF_044755105.1 of Arthrobacter sp. NPDC092385. Taxonomy (NCBI): domain Bacteria; kingdom Bacillati; phylum Actinomycetota; class Actinomycetes; order Micrococcales; family Micrococcaceae; genus Arthrobacter; species Arthrobacter sp. NPDC092385. Next base: position 212,486 of record NZ_JBIVQL010000005.1, on the reverse strand, counting down.
CCGCGCTGCCTAGAAGGGTGGCTCGGAATCGGGGCCGTTGCCCCAGCCCTGCGAGTTACCGCCTGCGGGAGCACCCCAGGGGTCATCCGCAGGCTGCTGGGCCTGCTGGCCGCCGTTCCAGCCCGAACCGGAGTTCGAGCCGCCGGAGTTGCCGCCGAAGCCGCCGCCGGAGTTACCGCCCGAGTTGCCGCCGAAGCCGCCACCGTTCCCGCCGCCGGAGCGCTGGGTACGGGTGACTTTCGCGGACGCATAGCGCAAGGACGGACCGATTTCGTCCACCTCGAGCTCCATGACGGTGCGCTTCTCGCCCTCTTTGGTGTCGTACGAACGTGACTTCAGCCGGCCCTGGGCAACCACGCGGGTTCCCTTGGTCAGGGTCTCGGCGACGTTCTCCGCAGCCTCACGCCACACCGACGCGCGGAGGAACAGCGTTTCGCCGTCCTTCCAGTCGTTGGTCTGACGATCGAAGGTGCGAGGAGTGGATGCGATGGTGAAGTTGGCGACCGCCGATCCCGACGGCGTGAACCGCAGCTCGGGGTCGTTGGTGAGGTTGCCGATCACCGTGATGACTGTCTCGCCTGCCATGGTGCCTCCTTGGGTTCCTTCCCGCCGTAGCGGGGTGGATGGATGAGGAATCCGCCGAGATTATTCGGCGGAGACCTTCTGCTCCTCGGGGCGGATGATCTTGGTGCGCATGATCGTCTCGTTGAGGCTCAGCTGGCGGTCGAGCTCGGAAGCCACGGCGGGAGTCGCGGTGAAGTTGACGACGGCGTAGATGCCCTCGGTCTTCTTCTGGATCTCGTAGGCAAGGCGCCGACGTCCCCAGATATCCACCTTGTCCACGGTGCCGCCGCCGTTGCGGACGACATTCAGGAACTTCTCGAGTGTTGGGTCGATGGAGCGTTCCTCGACGTCGGGGTCGATGATTACCATCAATTCATATGCACGCATGTGTGAACCCACCTCCTCTGGGCTAAGCGGTCGCGGTCTTTCCGCAACAGGAGGTTCTTTAGCGTTGTTCCGGCCACCGGTTCGCGGTATTTACCGCCACCCGGCTGTGGCACGGACGTATCAATGTTACCGGACGAACGGCCGCGGTCGAACTCCTGTGGAAATCGCTACCGGCCGCCGCGGAAGAACGCCGACGTAGCCCTCGCCAGGTGGGCGGGATCGTCCACGCCGCACAGTTCGCGGGCGGAGTGCATGGACAGCAGGGGCGTCCCGACGTCGACCGTGCGGATGCCGAGTCGGGTGGCGGTGAGCGGACCGATGGTGGATCCGCACGGCATTACGTTGTTCGACACGAACTCCTGGTACGGCACGCCGCTCGAACGGCACAGCGCGGCCCAGTAGGCAGCACCCGGCGCATCCGTGGTGTAGCGCTGGTTCGCGTTGATCTTCAGCAGCGGTCCCCGGTTGAGGACAGGCAGGTTCACGGGGTCGTGGCGCTCGGCGTAGTTGGGGTGCACCGCGTGGCCCGCGTCGGCGGATACGCAGAACGAGGATGCGAGGGCCCGCAGGCGCTCCTCCGTCCCGGCGCCGAGGCCGAGCGATATCCGCAGGAGCAGGTCCTCGAGGAAGGGGCCGCTGGCACCCGAGCGTGAGCCACTGCCCACCTCCTCGTGGTCGAACGCGGCGAGCACCGCGATGGGCCCGTCCGCGGGTCCATCGGCGGCTGCCTCGATGATCGCCGTGAGCCCCGCATGCACGGAGGACAGGTTGTCGAGCCTCCCCGAGGCGAAGAACTCTCCCTGCGCGCCGAAGGTGCGCGGCTCCTGCGTGTCGGCGACGACGACGTCGAACCCGCCGATCTCGCGCGGATCGACGCCGGCACCGGAGGCGAGGAGCCCGAGGAGGTCGGCGTCCGCCGGGTCGCCGAGCCCCCAGACAGGGTTCATGTGGCGCTGCTTGTCGAGGGACAGGCCGTCATTGACCGCCCGGTCGAGGTGGATGGCGAGCTGCGGGAAGCGCAGGAGCGGCCCGGTTGCCACGAGGTGCTCGCTGCCGTCATGCAGCGTGAGGCGGCCGGCGAGCGCGAGTTCGCGGTCGAGCCACGAGTTCAGGAGCGGCCCGCCGTACACTTCGACGCCGGCCTGCAGCCAGCCGTACTTCCCCGTGGTCGGTCTGGGCTTGAGCTTGAACGACGGCGAATCGGTGTGGGCGCCCAGGATGTGGAACGCGGTGGTGGGACCTGCGTCCGAGGGGACGGTCCACGCGATGAGCGCCCCGTCGCGGATCACGTAATGGCTGCCGGTGCCGCCGGCCCAGGCGTCCTGCTCCACCAGTTGCCGGAAGCCGGCGGCGGCCAGCCGTCGTCCGGCCTCCGCTGCTGCGTGGAAGCTCGAGGGGGACGCCGAGACGTAGGCCCCGAGATCCTGGATGTGCGTCGTTGTTGGGCTCATACTCCGATTCAACCAGATGCCGTCCCTGGCGATCAGTGCGTGCCTGCCGGGCCCGGCACCACGATCCCGTTCTCGTAGGCGTACACCACGGCCTGCACGCGGTCCCGCAGGTCCAGCTTCGTGAGGATCCGCCGTACGTGGGTCTTGATGGTCGCCTCGGACAGGAAGAACCGTGCGGCGAGTTCCGCGTTGGACAGGCCCTCGGCAATCGCCTCGAGCACCTCGCGCTCCCGCGGTGTCAGCTCGGCCAGCCGCCGGTCGGGGACGGACGTGGCGGCGTGTGCCAGCGGCAGCGACCGGACGTAGGTCTCGAGCAGGCGCTGGGTGACGCGGGGGGCGACGACGGCGTCGCCGCTCGCCACGATCCGGACCGCGTGCACCAGGTCTTCGGGAGCGACGTCCTTCAGCAGGAAGGCCGAAGCGCCGGCCTGCAGTCCGGCGAACGCGTACTCGTCCAGATCGAAGGTGGTCAGGATGATGATGCGCGAGCAGGAACCCGATGAGGTGATCCGGCGCGTGGCCTCGATCCCGTCCCCCTGGGGCATCCGCACGTCCATCAGCACGACGTCCGGCGACAGCTCGGCGGCGAGCCGCACGGCCTCGGCCCCGGTCGACGCCTCTCCGGCGATCTCCAGGTCCGGCTCTCCCTCGAGGATGAGCCGGAAACCCATCCTCAGCAGCGGCTGGTCGTCAGCGAGCAGAACCCTGATGGGCGTGCCCGGCGTGCTGTGCTGCGTGGTCATCTTTCTCTTTCCCCCGTTGGTTCCCCGTTCCGCCGGCGGCGTCGGGGACTGTCAGTTGCACCTCTACGACCCATCCGCCCGAGGGACGGCTGCCGCACTCGACCGATCCCGCGTAGATGGCGGCACGCTCCCGCATGCCCGCGATGCCCTGGCCCGAACCGAGCGAGACGACGGGTCCCATGCCGCCCCGGCCGTCGTCGGTGACACGTAGCCACACGGTATTTCCCGTCCTGGCGATCGCGATGTCCACCAGCGTAACGCCCTTGCCGTACCGCAGGACGTTGGTCAGCGACTCCTGCAGGATCCGGTACACCGTCAGCTGGAAGGCCGGATCCTCGGGCAGCTTCGGGCCGCTGGTGGTCACCCTCAGCGGCAGGGCTGCCGCGCGGAAGCCGTCCAGCAGGTGCGTCAGCGAGCTCGAGGCCGGCAGCGGCTCGAGTGATTCGCTCGCGGCCTCCGCCCTGAGGACACCGAGGACCCGGCGCATGTCGGCGATGGCCGTACGACCCGTTCCCGACAGCTCCTTGAGCACGGCGATCGCACGGTCCGGGTCCCGCTTCATGACGACGGCGGCGCCGTCGGACAGCGCCACCATGACCGTGAGGGAATGCGCGACGACGTCGTGCATCTCCCGCGCGATCCTGTTCCGCTCGCCCGCGGACGCCAGTTCCGCGTTGCGCGCAGCCCATTCCCGCAATTCCTGCTCGTGTTCCCGGTCGCGGCGCACGGTGATGCCGACGCCGACGGCGATCGCCAGGAACATCACGATGAAAGCGGTCAGGAGCCAGAGGATGCCCGGTGCCCCGAGGAAGACGCCCGCGGGTAGGAGGAAGAGGGCCCCGACGGAGAGGACCGTCGCCGCGACGGCTGCGATGAGCGTCTTCTTCAGCGGATAGACCGAGGCCACCGTGTAGAGGGCGATCATGGTGGCGATGCCGATACTGCCCGCGCCGTCCGTGAGCAGGCTGGCCGGCGGGTCGAGGAGGGCCACGAAGGCGAGCACGAGCAGCGGGCGGTCCCGCCGGAAGACCAGCGCCCCGGCCGCGAGGACCACCCCTGGCAGGCCCAGCCAGTTGTCCTGCTCGATGATCATGAGGACCGCGTTCGGGACACCGAAGAACAGGAAGGCGAGCACGACGACGGCGTCCATGGCCCGGGGATGCCTGCGGAAGTACCGCCGGATGGGGCCCAGCCGGCGGGCATTGAGCTCGGTGAAGGAGACCGCGGCCGTTCGTTCCGCGGTCTCCTTCACCAAGGGTCTGGTGCTCATGACGGGATCATGGGCGGTGGTGCCGGACGGGCACCGCTAGATGTCCCGCTTCTTGGCGACGACGAGGGCGATGACCAGGAGCACGAGGGCCCAGGCCCCCATGACGAGGCCGCCCTCCCACTGGGTCAGGGCGTCCTCGGCCGTCGCTACGGCGACCATCTGGTTGCCCGCCTCGGCTGGGAGGAAGCGCGCGGCATCGGGGATCCAGTCGGCAAGGCCCGAGATGAGCTGCACGATGATCGGCAGGACGAAGAAGATGCCGACCGCGGTGACCACCCCACCCGCCGTGTTGCGGAGCAGGATACCGATGGATATCGAGATCACGGCGACGAGTGCGAGGAACGTTCCGGTGTTGATGATGCTCGCCAGGACGCCGTCCTCGCCGATGGCGAAGTCGAGGTCCTCGCCCTGCAGGATGGGCTGGGCGACCAGGTAGGACACGAGGGCGCTCCCGAATCCGACGACGAATGCCACCAGTGCGATGATGACCGTCTTGGCCAGGAGCGCAGGAGTGCGCTTCGGGACGGCGACCATGGTGGAGCGGATCATGCCGGTGGTCCACTCCGAGGCGATGAGGACCACCGCGAGGGAGGCCATCAGCAGTTGCCCGAAGATCAGGCCGGACGACGGGATCTCCCAGGCCTGGCTGGCCGGGTCGAAGTCGCTGCCCGGTCCGCCCGGTCCGGCCGGGCCGCCCGGCGGTGCGCCGGCGGACTCGAAGTTCTGCTGCGTGATGGAGGTGGCCCAGGCGGCGAGGGCGGCCAGTCCCACCATCACGACGACGGTCGAGATGATCAGGATGACCGTCGAGGGGACCGTGGTCACCTTGATCCACTCGGACTTGAGGACCCGGCCGAAGTTCACGCTCGGTCCGGTGTCGCGCGGCTGCCGCGGCCGCTGCTGGGCGGGGGCGGGCGAGGTCGACGTTGCCATGGTCAGCGTCCTTCCGAGGTGGCCGCAGCGTGGTCGGCGGCGGGCAGGCTGTGCGAGTGGTACTCGACTTCGGTCTGGGTGAGCTGCATGTAGGCGTCCTCGAGGGATACCTGGAGCGGCGTGAGCTCGTACACGAGGACGCGTTCCCGCAGGGCGATCTCCGCGATGCGGCGGGGCTCGACGCCCGTGATCTCCACCAGCTCCGGCTCGAGGACCTGCGACGTGATGCCCTCACCGGCGAGGCTGCCGAGGAGGTCCTGCGGACGGTCCGCACGGACGCGGACACGGGCCCTGCCCTGTCCGTCGATGATGGACTGGATGGGGGCGTCCGCGATGATGCGTCCCCGGCCGATGACGATGAGGTGGTCCGCCGTCAGGGCCATCTCCGACATGAGGTGCGAGGACAGGAAGACCGTGCGCCCCTCGGAGGCGAGCCCCTTGGCGAGGTGGCGTACCCACTGCACGCCTTCCGGGTCCAGACCGTTGACCGGTTCGTCGAGGATGACCGTGTGGGGGTCGCCGAGGAGGGCCGCGGCGATGCCCAGCCGCTGGCCCATGCCGAGCGAGAATCCGCCCACCCGCTTCTTCGCCACGGGGCCGAGGCCGGTGAGCTCGATGACATCCTTGACCCGGCTGTTCGGGATACCGTGCGTCGCCGCCATGGCGCGGAGGTGGTTGTAGGCCGAACGCTTGGTGTGGACAGCCTTCGCATCCAGGAGTGCCCCCACCTCGCGCAGGGGAGCCCTGTGCTGGGCATAGGGCCGTCCGTTGACCGTCACCCGGCCGGCGCTCGGGCTGTCGAGACCGACGATCATGCGCATGGTGGTGGATTTCCCTGCACCATTCGGGCCGAGGAAGCCCGTGACCTTGCCGGGCTGCACGGTGAAGGTGACGGCATCGACGGCGGATTTCGCGCCGTACCGCTTCGAGAGGGCCTGGGCCTCGATCATGGTGGGTCCTTCGGCTGTCGTGGGACCGGGCCGCAGCAGCAGGCCCGGTACCTCCAACAGTAGGCCGAGGGCCGGTGGCGGGTCACCGGCCCCAGGGATGATCACTGCGCGGAGGTCCGTCCACCTTTCGGACGACCCTGCCGCCTACCGCGTGCTGATCGACGCGAACTTCCGGATGCACAGCGGCACGAAGACCACGAGCATGAGGATGGCCCCGATCAGCACCGTCAGGACGGCGTTCTGCATGGGCCACGCGTCGGGAAGGGGTGCCGACCCGACGTTGCCGAACAGCTCGCGGGCGGCCTGGACGAGCGCCGACACCGGGTTCCAGTTGGCGAACGTCTCGAGGGCGCTGGGCAGGTTCTGCGACTGCACGAACGCGTTCGAGATGAACGTGAGCGGGAACAGGATCATGAAGGACGCGTTGTTGATGACCTCCGGGGACTTCACCGACATGCCGAGCAGCGCCATGACCCAGCTGAAGGCGTAGGAGAACAGGAGCAGGAGCCCCAGGCCGGCGAAGAAGCTGCCCAGGGAGGCGTCGACCCGCCAGCCCACCACGAAGCCCGTCGCCATCATGATGACCACGGACAGCGAATTGAGCACGAGGTCGCTGTTGGTCCGGCCGATGAGGACTGCGGAGGAGCTCATGGGCAGCGTGCGGAAGCGGTCGATGATGCCGTCCTTGAGGTCCTGGGCCATCGCCGAGCCGGAGAAGGTGGATCCGAAGATCACCGTCTGCGCGAAGATCCCCGCCATGAGGTACTGCGTGTAGTCGGTGCCCGCGACCTGGATGGAGCCGCCGTAGATCTGGCTGAACAGCAGCACGAACATGATGGGCTGCAGCACGGCGAAGATCAGCATGTCCGGCGAGCGCTTGAGCTTGGTCAGGTTCCGCTTGGTCACGGTCCAGCCGTCGGAGAACCACATCGACACTTCGGACGGTGGCTCGGGCGGACCGGCGAAGGCCGCCCGGGATCGATGGTTCTCGGGCTGCCTGTCCTCGGGCGCGAGAACACTCATGCTGCCGCCTCCTTCTGGGGAACTGCCTCTTCGGTCTCCTCGGCCCGGCGGCCCGTGAGCTTGAGGAAGACGTCATCGAGGCTCGGCCGCCGCATGCCGGCGTCGTGGAGTTCGATGCCGGCCTCGCCGAGGTCCGACAGGATGTACTGCAGGGCGCGGGGTCCGTCGGTGACCGCCACCTCCACGGTGCGGCCGTCGCCGTCGATGCCCGGTTCACCGCCGCCGTGGCGTCCGAGGATCTCGAGGGCTGCAGGGGCATCGGCGGCCTCGACGAGGGACACCACCACGCGGTGCCCGCCGATCTGCGCCTTCAGCTGGTCGGCCGTGCCTTCGGCGATGGTCCTGCCGCCGTCGATCACCGCGATGTCGTCGGAGAGCTGGTCCGCCTCCTCGAGGTACTGGGTGGTGAGGAGCAGCGTGGTGCCGTCCCTGACGAGGTCCTTGATGATCCCCCAGAGGGCGAGGCGGCTCCGGGGGTCCAACCCGGTGGTCGGCTCGTCCAGGAAGAGGATCTTCGGGTTGATCACGAGAGCGCCGGCGAGGTCGATCCGGCGTCGCATGCCGCCGGAGAACCCCTTGACCGGGCGGTTGCCGGCCTCCGTCAGCTCGAACTGGTCGATGAGCTCCTGCGCCCGGCGCTTCGACTCCCGGGCGCCCAGGTGGTAGAGCCTGCCCACCATCTCGAGGTTCTCGAACCCGGTGAGGCCCTCATCCACGGCCGCGTACTGTCCGGACACGCCGATGATCCGCCGCGCCGCCTTGGGATCGCGCAGGACGTCGATGCCGTCGATGCGCGCGGTACCCGCCGTCGGTCGGACGAGGGTGGTGAGGATCTTCACGACCGTGGTCTTGCCTGCACCGTTGGGCCCCAGCAGGGCCTTGACTGTTCCCTGGGGAACGGAGAGATTCATGCCGTCGAGCGCGTGGACCGGCCCGCTCTTCGACGAATAGGTCTTCTTCAGACCGTCTGCCTCGATGATCGCCATGCAGAAAGGGTAGGACCGACGGCGGCGCCGTCCTAGTAGCTTCGGTCAGAACCTGTCCGCAATGGTTCCCGGTCCTCTGAGGGCCGCTCCCGGGCGGCCGGAGCCACGAGGAAGGATGCGAGGACGGCGACTCCGACGGCCAGCAGCGCGTTGCGGAGACCCACGGCGTCACCGAGGAAACCGATGAAGGGCGGGCCGGCGAGGAACGCCGTGTAGCCGATCGTGGAGACGACCGAGACCCGGGCGGCGGCGCGCTCGGGCTCGTCCGCCGCCGCGGACATCCCCATCGGGAAACCGAGCGCCGCGCCCGCACCCCACAGGACGGCGCCGACGGCGGCAAGGGGCACGGTGGGCGCCGCGACGAAGAGCACGAGCCCGACGAGTGAGGATCCGAGGCTGGCCTGCAGGACCCGTACGCGACCGAAGCGGTCGATCAGGCCACCACCCACGAAGCGCAGGGCCGTCATCGCCGCGACGAAGACCGCGAACATGATGGCACCGGTACTCTCCGTGGTGCCCAGCCCGTCGACGCTGGCCTTCGCCACCCAGTCGTTCGCGGCTCCTTCGGTCAGCGCGGCTCCGAGCACCACCAGGCCGATCAGCAGGGTGCGGGGCTCACCCCAGGCCCCGAATCGCCTGCCCCCGGTACCGGGCTGTGCTCCGGGTGCCGCGTCCGGGTGCTTCTCCTCGGGCAGGAAGGAGCGCGGCACCCACAGCGACACGGCCAGGCTGAGGGCCGCGACGGCGACGAGGTGCGCGGAGAGGGACACTTCGAGCGCCGACAGCGCCGCCCCGAGCAGGGCACCCACGAACGCTCCCCCGCTGAACGCCGCATGGAACCGGGGCATGATCGTCCGGCCGACCCGCCGCTCGACGTCGGCGCCCTCGATGTTCTGTCCCACGTCCCAGAGGGCGATCCCGCATCCGAACAGGAACAGTCCGACGGCGACCACCGGGACCGAGACCATGACGAGGCCGAGCGCGACGGCGCTTGCAGCCACTGCTGCAGCGGTCCCGCCGATACGGACGGTATTGGCGGTGCCGAAGCGGGCCGCGATGATCCCGGCCAGGGGAAGGGACAGCACCGAGCCGATCGCCCCGACGAGCAGGAGGCTCCCCATCTGGCCGGAACCGAGGCCCAGGGTGCCCGACGCGGCGGGGATACGCGCGGCCCAGCTCGCGAAGACGAGACCGTTGAGCCCGAAGATGGCATAGGTGGCGAACATGGCGGCTCGCACGGAGGGATTCACACTGCAACCGTAGGCGGGCGCCACCATCCGCCACAAACGGGACTCGGGCCGCTCCTGGTTATCCACCGACTGTGGATAAGCCTGTGGAGGAGTTGTGGATGACCGTTCAGCGCGCGCGGACGACCCTGCTCTCGTCCCAGACGGGCTCCTTCGTCTCGTACACCTTGCCGTCGGAGCCGAAGACGAGGAACCGGTCGAAGCTCCGGGCGAACCAGCGGTCGTGGGTCACGGCCATCACGGTGCCCTCGAACGCGTCGATGGCACGCTCCAGCGCCTCGGCCGAATGCAGGTCGAGGTTGTCCGTGGGCTCGTCGAGCAGCAGGAGGGTGGCCCCCGAGAGCTCGAGCAGCAGGATCTGCAGCCGGGCCTGCTGCCCGCCGGACAGGGAGTCGTAGGGCTGCTCCGCCTGCGCCGCCAGTCCGTAACGATCGAGCACGGCGGACGCCGCTTCCCTGCCCAGCCCCGACCGGTGTTCGTCACCGCGGTGCAGGATGTCGACGAGCGTGCGTCCGAGCAGGTCGGGACGGGAGTGCGTCTGCGCGAAGAACCCGGGCCGGATACGCGCACCCAGCTTGACGGAGCCTTCGTGCGGAACCGCCGCGATGTCGACGTCGGACACCGGCAGGTGCTCCCGGTCCGGATCCGAGCCCCCACCGGCCAGCAGCCGCAGGAAGTGCGACTTGCCCGAGCCGTTCGAGCCGAGGACGCCGACGCGGTCCCCGAACCAGATCTCCGTACTGAACGGCTTCATGAGCCCCGTCAGCTCGAGCTTCTGGGCGACGACGGCGCGCTTGGCGGTCCGCCCGCCCTGAAGCCGCATCGACACGTTCTGCTCGAGCGGGATCGCCTCCGGTGGACCGGCCTCGAGGAACTTCGCGAGGCGCGTCTGGGCTGCGTGGTACCGGTTCGCCATGTCCGAGCGGAACGCGGCCTTGTTCTTGTACATGTTGACGAGTTCCTTGAGCTTGAGGTGCTCCTCGTCCCAGCGCTTGCGCAGCTCCTCGAACCGCGCGTTGCGGTCCTCGCGTGCCTTCAGGTAGGTCTCGAAGCCACCACCGTGCGTCCACGACGACGCCCCGAGCGCCCCGGGCTCGAGCGTCACGATGCGCGTCGCCGCGTTGGCCAGCAACTCACGGTCGTGGCTGACGAACAGCACGGATTTCTTCGACTCGCGCAGCTTCGCTTCCAGCCAGCGCTTGCCGGGGACGTCGAGGTAGTTGTCGGGCTCGTCGAGGAGCAGCAGTTGGTCGGGGCCGGAGAACAGTGCCTCCAGCACGAGCCGCTTCTGCTCGCCGCCCGAGAGCGACGACGCCGCCCTGTACTGCGCGCGGTCGAACGGAACGCCGAGGGCGGCCATGGTCACCTCGTCCCACGTGGTCTCGAGCTCGTAGCCGCCGGCGTCCCCCCAGTCGGCGATGGCCTGCGCGTACCTCATCTGGGTGGGCTCGTCCTCGGCCTCCATCATGGCGAGCTCGGCGTCGTCGATCCTCTTCGCGGCGGCCGCCAGGACGGGTGGCGCGGCCGAGACGAGGAGGTCGCGGACGGTCGTGTCGTCGCGCACCTGGCCGACGAACTGGCGCATGATGCCCATCGTCCCCGAGCGGCTCACCGACCCTTCGTCGGGCGTGAGGTCACCGGCGATGATCCGCAGGAGCGTCGTCTTGCCGGTACCGTTCGGTCCGATCAGGGCCGTCTTGTGGCCGTCGCCGACCTTGAAGGCCACGCCGTTGAGCAGCTGCCTGCCGTCGGAGAGGAAGTAGTCGATACCGGAGATGTCGAGATGAGCCACGCCTCCAGTGTTCCATCCACGGACGGACCGCGGGCACCGGCGGCGTCCGATGCCGAAGCCGGAGAGTGGTCAGCGCGCGGAGTCGCCCGGCATCATGCGATAGCCAACGCCGCGGACCGTCCGGATGAAACCCGGGTTGCTCATGTCCTCGCCGAGCTTCTTGCGGAGGTTGCGGATATGCACCTCGACGAGGTGGTGGTCCTGGCTCCAGCCGTCGCCCCATACGCGGTTCAGGAGCGCCTCACGCGTCCAGACCCGCTGGGCTCCGGTCAGGAGCGTCTCCAGCAGGTCGAACTCGATGCGCGTCAGTGCCAGTTCCTGCCCGTCCAGCGTGACCACGCGTCCCTCGACGTCCATCGTCAGATTGTTGTGGCGGAGCACTTCGTTACCCTCGGGTGACGAATTGACCGTCCCGGTGCGGGGCCTGCGGAACATCGCCGAGACACGCGCCGAGAGTTCCCTCGGACTGAAGGGCTTGCCGATGAAATCGTCCGCCCCGATCTCCAGGCCGATCAGGCGGTCGATCTCGTCCTGCCGGGCCGTCACCATGACGATGTACGCGTCGCTGACGGCGCGGCACTGCCGGCAGACCTCCACGCCGTCGAGGTCCGGCAGGTTGAGGTCGAGCGTGATCAGGTCGGGCTTGTGCTCCTTCAACGCGGCCAGGCCGTCGAGTCCGGAGGCGGCCTCGATGATCAGGAAGCCGTTCATGCGAAGTGTGGTGGCGAGCAGGTCGCGGATATCCGGATCGTCCTCGACGATCAGCGCGGTGCGCTGGGACGTGGAATCGGACATGAAACCAGCCTTCCATAGATCCGCGTCCCATAGGGTTCGCGAAGGGCGTTTCGCTCGAACCGATCTGGAGGCAGGGACCCGGCCCCGCCGTAGACTTCCCGGATGCAATCGACGACACTCAGCACCGTGCAGGTGCAGGGATTCACACTGCGTGTGCGAACGACGCCGGGACCGGAGACGCCGGCCGCACCGAAGGCACCGTACGTGCTGATCCATGGCCTGGGGATGACGCACCGCTATCTGGACCGTCTTCGCGCCGAACTGGCGGCGGACGCCGTCGTCCACTCCGTGGACCTGCCCGGCTACGGTCCGGACCCCCGACCCCTGGCGCAGCTGGGTGTGGAGGAGCATGCCGCGCTGATCATCGGGGCACTCACGGCCCTGGGAGTGCGCTCGTGCACCCTCGTCGGACACTCGATGGGCGTGCAGTTCATCACAGCCGTCGCGCTGCAGTCCCCCACCCTCGCAGAGCGACTGGTCCTCATCGGGCCCGTGGTGGACAGGCGCCGGCGCACCGTCGTCGAGCAGGCGGTCTCCCTCGGACACGACACGCTCCGCGAGAGCCCGTCCGCCAACCTCATCGTCTACTCGGACTACCTCCGCACGGGCATGCGCTGGTACCTGCGGCAACTGCTGCCCATGATGGAATACCCGCTGGAACGCGCCATCGAGCGTGTCGGGTGCCCCGTGCTGGTGGTGCGGGGAGGCCGTGATCCGGTGGCGCGGCGCCGGTGGTGCCGGGAACTCGCGGAGCGCGCCCGGCACGGCTCGCTCGTGGAGATCGACGGGCAACCGCACGTCGTCCAGCACTCCGCGGCAGGCGCCGTTGCAGCAGCGATCATCGCGTTCAGTGGCCGTCCGTCCGGTGGCGGGGCCGCTTTCTTGCCGGAAGCTTCGGACGGGTCAACGGGAAAACTTGAAGATTGAAGCGCATGATGGACCTAATGCAGTTGGTTCCGTCCCCTGTTCCACCGACCAGCTGCAAAGACACGACACCCGGCCGGCGCTGGTCTGCAGTACCGGCCGGGTGCTCCAAGCCCTCTGAAGGAGGATCCCATGCCTGAACTGGAAGAGTGGTCGACCAGCCGCCTGCTCACCACTGCCGCCCGGCTCGTCGACCACGCGTGGAACGAGAGGCTGCTCGACATCGGGATCACCCACGCCGGCTACACCACCCTCGGCGTCCTGTCCCGCCAGGGCACGATGACGGGAGCGAAGCTCGCCCTCGCCGTACACGTCCAGGCGCAGACCATCGGCAAGACCATCGAGAAGCTCGAGCGGCAAGGCTTCATCTCCCGCATCCGCGACAGCATCGACCGTCGGAGCCAGCGCATCACCATCACGCCGGCCGGCGTCGAGGCGCTCGCCAAGGCCGAGGACATCGAGCGCACGCTGATGGTGGGCGAAGGACTCGAATCCTATGAGCTGCGGAGCCTCCTCCGCGGCATCGTCGGGGAACTCGCCCCCCAGCGCCAGAAGCCCGCAGCCGCCGTCATCTGAGCGCCTGCGCAGGAAACCTCCGCACCACCACGAAGATGGAAGGGCTGCCACGATTCGTGGAGGACCCGGCCGTCAAGGAATAGCGCAGCGGGCCTGCCGGCGCCCCTGGTCGCGCTCCTGCACCCGGGAGGACGAGGTGGCCCGCTCTCCGCACGTCCGGTCGTTTCGCTAGACAATCTAGCAAGGCGCCGTAAAATGACGAGGTGAACGAGGAACAGCATGATGCGGCGGCGATCGACGAACTCCAGGACCTCATGCTCAGCAATGAGAGCGTGGACCAGTTCCTGGAGGATCTCGCAGGCCTCTCGTCGCGCATCCTCGGCGGCTCGGTGGAGGTTCAGTGCGGCGTCACGTACCGCCACCGGAACCTGGCGACGACCGTGGCCTGCAGCAGCGACGAGGCCCGCAGGCTGGACGAGATCCAGTACGGCTTCGGCGACGGCCCGTGCCTGCACGCGATCAGCACCGGCCACACCGTGATCGTCGACGACGTCCGGACGGACGGCCGGTGGCCCGACTACTTCGGAGCCGTGGCCGACCACGAGTACTACGCCATGATGGGCGTCCCCCTGGTGCTCGGGCCTGAAGGTGGAGCCGCGCTGAACTTCTATGCGGCCTCCCCGAGCACCTTCACGACCAGCACGCAGGAACTGGTGGAGGGCTTCGCCGCGCAGGCCGCGAAGGCGCTGCAGATGGTGCTTCGCGTATCCCGGCACGCCAACACCTCGACGAACCTCAAGGCGGCCATGGAGTCGCGGACCACGATCGACATCGCGATCGGGATCATCATGGGCCAGAACCGCTGCACGCAGTCCGAGGCCTACGCCATGCTCACCCGCGCCTCGAATGCGCAGAACGTGAAGCTCCGCGAGATCGCGCGCCGCATCGTCCATGGCATCTCCACGGAACAGGCGCAGACGCACTTCGCGCCCTGACCGGACGCTCGTTGTCCGCAAGAGGAGCCGCGGGCGCGCGGCGTACCCCGGGTATCGGCTCTTCTTACTTCAGCGTGGCCGCACTGATCCGAAGTTCCTCGACATCCGAGCCAGCCGCGCCGCATGTTCCGAGCGACCGCCACAACATCACGGCGAAACTCGACAGGGCATGGCTTGGACATGGTATTCATGCTCCCACCAGGGACGCTCACATCCTCAGAGGTAAGGAGTCGACCGTTCCTTCAGCAGTCCCGTGATGCCGAAGAAAACGCCGGGGAGGACTTTGGACACTAGCAACCGGCTACCCGTGTCATATGGGATGGGTATCCGTCGGGGAGATAGCGCATCGATGATCTGCTTCGGAGTTCGTAACCCATGTCGATGAGCTGCTATACAACCAGAACCAGATGAACGGTCTGCTTTCGGTGGTCGTGTCACTCGTTGCGGACCTGAGGATCGAGGAAGTGAGGAATCGGTGGGCAGCTCGCGGGGCGGACAGTCTGCATGGTCTTCCCTGATCCGGGCCCGGCCCCTCCTTGCTTTCGTTGTCCTGGCCTATGGCATTACCTGGCTCTTCCGTATTCCGCTGGCGGCCTCCACAGCCGGGCTGATCCCACTAGCGCTGCCGCGGACGGTCCTGCAGTTCGCGGGGGACTTCGGCCCGTTGGTGGCCGCGACGGTCGTCGTCGCCGCCCCTGAGGGCCGCGCCGGGGTACGGGAGCTGTTCGGGCGGGTTCTGTGCTGGCGCGTGGGTTGGGGCTGGTACGCCCTAGCCCTGTTCGGACCCGTGGCGCTGTTCCTGGTCTCGGCGGTTGTGTCGATGACCGCGCTGGGGGCCCCGGTTCCGGACTGGGGAGGGTTCGGGCGGTGGGAGGAACTGCCCTTTCTGGGGCCTGTGGCCACTTGGGTGTTTCTGGTGGTGGTGATCGGGTTTGGGGAGGAAGTGGGATGGCGCGGCTTCGTCCAACCCCACCTCCAAGCCCGCCACAGCGCGCTGGCCGCCGCCGTGGTCGTCGGGGTGTTCTGGGTGTTCTGGCATGCGCCGACGTTCGTGTTTGATGCGGCTTTCTCGGACATGTCACTGCTGTTCACGATCGGGTGGGCGCTGCTTGTCATCGCCGGCAGCATCGTGCTGGCCTGGCTCTACAATGGCACCGGCGGTAGTCTGCTGATCCCCATCCTCTTCCATGGCACTCAGGACTTCACCATGGCGTCCGCGGCTGCCCGCGGTCAGGAGCTGAATCTCGTGTGGGCGGTGGTGTTCCTGACGCTGACCATCATGATCGTGCGGATCGCCGGCCCACGGTACCTGACCCGCTCCTACACGCGCCATCCGCCCTGGATATGACCACCCACAGTCACAGCCGCTGGCCCGAGACCTCTTCCACCCGACGGACCCGAGACCGAAAGTGGCCGACTCGCGAACGTGAGAGCGGCTCGTTCCTGCGCAGCCCAGCCTGGCCCAGAATCTCCCGAGCTCTTACGGGCCACACCCGCCGTCGCCGATCGGCTTGACCGAGAAGTGGTGTCGGATGTGCTCACCGATTCCCGACGACGTGACGTTCTCGAACCGTCCCGCACAGCAGCCATGGCTTCGAGCAGTGATCCAATGAAACGCCGGATGGTGCGCCATGGGTCCCAGCTGACGTACCAAGCCGGCCACGGCCGCTCTCGACCTCGCGGCGACGGGAAGAGCGCTCTTCGGCGAGCCGGACCTCAGCCGGCGGAGCGGGTCAGGTCGGACGCGGCCAGCTCCGCGAGGTCGTTGAAGGTGTAGACGTGGAGACCCGCGTACCCTGCGCCGTCGAGCGCCATCACCAGAGGCGCGGGATCGTAGGACGCGGACGAGAGGAGCTGCCTCACCACGGACCCCGCCCTGGCACTCCCCGCCGATCGCTTCAGGAACCCGAGGGACTGTCCTACGCCGATACTGCCCGCCAGCCGGATCAGGCGGCCCATCCGCACGGGACCGGGGATCCCCGCCCACACCGGCAGGGCGACGCCGTCCGCCCGAAGCCTCGAGGGGTAGGCGGCGAGCACCTCCGGCGAGAAGCACAGTTGCGTGACGCACCAGGACGCGAGCTCCTGCTTCGCCAGCAGGGTCCTGGTGAGCTCCCCGTCCGCGGTCGCGGGGTGTCCCTCCGGGTACACCGCGATCCCCATCCGGAGCACCCCCTCGGAGAGGTCTGCGATATCCGCCATGAGGGCGCCGCTCCAGGCATAGCGTCCGGCGGCGGCGGCAGCATCACCGCCGATCACGAACACGTCGGTGATGCCTGCGTCCAGGCATCGCCCCGTGTACCCGGCCAGCTCCGCACGGTCCGCCACCGACCGGGCGGCCAGGTGCGGGATGGCGGTGTAGCCGGCATGCGCCAGCTCCACCGCGAGCTCCACGGCCTTCCGCGGACCGTGGTGGGGCAGGCACGTGACGGTCACGGCCGCGGGAGCGGGCAGGTGCGCGCGGAGACGCTCCATCAGGCCCTCCCCCGGGACGACCTCGACGCGGACGGGCAGGTCACCCACGCGCGGTCAGCACTCCACGACGTTCAGGGCGAGCCCGCCGCGCGCGGTCTCCTTGTACTTGTCCATCATGTCGGCGCCGGTGTCACGCATGGTCTTGATGGCGACGTCGAGCGAGACATGGTGCCGGCCGTCTCCCCTCACGGCCATGCGCGCCGCAGTGATGGCCTTCATGGCCCCGACCGCGTTGCGTTCGATGCAGGGTATCTGGACCAGGCCGCCCACCGGGTCGCACGTCAGTCCGAGGTTGTGCTCGATCCCGATCTCGGCGGCATTCTCGACCTGCTCCGGAGTTCCGCCCAGCACCTCGGCAAGGGCTCCCGCGGCCATGGCGCACGCGGAACCGACCTCTCCCTGGCAGCCGACCTCCGCACCGGAGATCGAGGCGTTCTTCTTGAAGAGCGCGCCGATCGCCGTTGCGGCGAGCAGGAAGCGGACCACGCCGTCGTCATCCGCTCCGGGCACGAAGTCGACGTAGTACTTCAGGACGGCCGGGATGATCCCGGCCGCGCCGTTGGTGGGTGCCGTGACGACGCGCCCGCCCGCTGCGTTCTCCTCGTTGACCGCCAGGGCGAAGAGGGTGACCCATTCCATGGTGCCGAGGCGGTCGTTCGGGTCGTCCGCCTTCTCGAGCAGTTGCCGCTGCCGTTCCGCGCGGCGCCGTACGCCCAGCCCCCCGGGCAGGATGCCGCCCGTCGTGGTACCGCGCCGGATGGTGTCCTGCATGACGGACCAGATCTCGAGCAGCCCGGCCCGCACCTGGTCCTCGGTGCGCCAGGACAGCTCGTTGGCCAGCACGACGTCGGAGAAGGACCACCCGGAGTTCAGGCAGATGCCCAGCAGTTGATCCGCGGTGTCGAAGGGGTGGGACACCGGGACCGGCTGGAGGACTGCGGTCTCCGAGACGATCTGGTCCTCGTCCAGCACGAAGCCGCCGCCCACCGAGAAGTATTCCCTGGTCCGCATAAGTGCCCCGGCACTCGAATATGCCGAGAAGCGCATGCCATTGGTGTGGTAGTCGAGACGCTGGCCGCGGTGCAGCACCACGTCGGTCTCGGGGTCGAACACGATCCGGTGGGTTGCCGCGAGGTCGAGTGATCGGAACTCGCCGATGCGGGCCACGCGCGCGTCGGCCGTGGTCGGGTCCACGAGGTGGGGCTGATCACCTTCGAGGCCGAGCAGAACGGCCTTCACCGTCCCGTGCCCATGGCCCGTGACGCCGAGGGAGCCGAAGAGGTCCACCCGCACGCGCTGCACGTCGGCCAGCAGCCCCTCGGTCCGCAGCACCTCGGTGAAGAGGAACGCGGCGGTCATCGGCCCACCCGTGTGGGAGCTCGAGGGGCCGATGCCGATCTTGAAGAGGTCGAAGGCGCTGATCGTCATCGGGGCGATCCGGCGGGCTGACGCTTGTAGAACGGCGTGGGGATCACGGTGAAGGGTTCGGGGCGTCCGCGGAGGTCCACCTGGACCTCGGCCCCCACGCCGGCGTATTCGGAGTTCACGTACGCCAGCGCGACGGGGTACCCGAGGGTGGGGCTCGGCAGTCCCGACGTCACGGTCCCGACGACCGTACCGTCCACCACGACGTCGTACCCGGCGCGGGCGGACCGGCGTCCGACGGCACGGAGCCCGACGAGGCGGCGAGCGGGCTCGACGGCCTTGAGCGGCTCGAGCACCGAACGCCCGACGAAGTCGTCGGCCTTCTTGGTGCTGACCACGGGCCCGAGACCCGCTTCGAAGGGGTTCGTGTCGAGGCCGAGCTCATGCCCGTAGAGCGGCATCCCCGCCTCGAGCCGCAACGAGTCACGTGCGGCGAGCCCGCAGGGCAGGAGTCCGTGTGCGCTGCCGGCCTGGAGCGCGGCGTCCCAGAGGCGCACCGCGAAGCTGCTCCCGATGAAGATCTCGAACCCGTCCTCGCCGGTGTAGCCCGTGCGGGCCAGCAGCACGGGCAGCCCTGCCAGTTCCAGCTGCGCCGCGGCGTAGTACTTCAGGTCGCGGATGATGCCGGCGTCCTCGGGACGCGCGAGGTCGAGGAGCACCGCCTCCGCCGCAGGGCCCTGCACCGCGACGAGCGCCGTGGTGTCCGACTGGTCCTCGACGGCGACGTCGAAGCCCTTGGCGCGGAGGCGCAGTTCCTCCGCGACGATCGGAGCGTTCGAGGCATTGGGCACCACGAGGAAGGAGTCCTCGGCCAGCCGGTACGTGATGAGGTCGTCGATGACGCCGCCCTCGGGGTTGCAGATCAGCGAGTACTTGGCCTTGCCGACGGCGACGACGGCGAGGTTGCTGACGAGGGCGTAGTTCAGGAACTCCGCGGCCTGGGGACCGCTCACGAGGACCTCGCCCATGTGGGACAGGTCGAAGAGGCCGGCGGCCCTGCGCACCGTGTGGTGCTCTTCGAGTTCGCTCCGGTACTTCAGGGGCATCTGCCAGCCGCCGAAGTCGGTGAACGACGCCCCGTGCGCCTCGTGCTGGGTGTACAGGGCGGTGTGCTTGCTCTGCTCGCTCATGATCGGCGGATTCCTAGTCTTCGAAGGCTTCGATGGGCGGGCAGGAGCAGATGAGGTTGCGGTCGCCATGGGCGCCGTCGATCCTGCGCACCGGTGGGAAGTACTTGTTCTGCCGTAGCGAACGCAGGGGGTACGCGGCGAGTTCACGCGGGTAGGCCTGCGTCCACTCGTCGGCGACGAGCACCTGCGCGGTGTGCGGCGCCTGCCGCAGGGGGCTCTCCTCGATGCTGAACTCACCGGCCGCCACGCGGTCGATCTCCCCCTTGATCGCGATCATCGCGTTGATGAAGCGGTCCAGCTCCGCGAGATCCTCGGACTCCGTCGGTTCCACCATCAGCGTTCCGGCCACGGGGAAGGACAGCGTCGGGGCGTGGAAGCCGTAGTCGATCAGGCGCTTGGCCACGTCCTCGGCGGTCACGCCGGTGGCGGCGGTCAGCGGGCGGAGGTCGAGGATGCACTCATGGGCCACGAGGCCCTGCACGCCCGTGTAGAGCACGGGGAAGTGCTCGGTCAGCCGGGCTGCCACGTAGTTCGCCGCGAGGAGGGCGTGCGCGGTCGCGCTGGTGAGCCCTTCGGAGCCCATGAGGGCTATGTAGGCCCAGGAGATCGGCAGGACGCCGGCCGATCCGTACATCGATCCCGAGACGGGTGTGCCACCCTCGGCGTCACGGCCGCCGTCGGTCGCGATGTCCCGGTTCGCGTCACCCGGCAGGAACGGGGCCAGGTGCGCGGCCACGGCCACGGGGCCGACGCCCGGTCCTCCGCCGCCGTGCGGGATGCAGAAGGTCTTGTGCAGGTTCAGGTGGGAGACGTCGCCGCCGAACTCGCCCGGCTGGGCGAGCCCCACGAGCGCGTTGAGGTTGGCGCCGTCGATGTAGACCTGGCCGCCGGCGGCGTGCACCTTCTCGCAGACCCACCGCACGTCCTCCTCGAACACGCCGTGCGTCGAGGGGTAGGTGATCATGATGGCCGAGAGGTTCTCGGCGTGCTGCTCGATCTTGGCGAGCAGGTCGTCGTGATCGATGTTGCCGTTCGGTGCGGTGCCGACCACCACGACCTTCATGCCGGCCAGGACGGCGGACGCCGCGTTGGTGCCGTGCGCCGAGGACGGGATGAGGCAGACGGTGCGGTTCTCGTCGCCGCGCGAGCGGTGGTACCCGCGGATGGCGAGGAGGCCGGCGAGCTCGCCCTGCGACCCCGCATTGGGCTGCAGCGAGACGCGGTCGTACCCGGTGATCTCGGCGAGACGCTCCTCGAGGTCGGTGATGAGTTCGCGCCAGCCCTCGGTCTGGCCCTCGGGCGCGAAGGGGTGGATGGAGGCGAACTCGGGCCAGGAGATGGATTCCATCTCGACCGTCGCGTTGAGCTTCATGGTGCAGGAGCCCAGCGGGATCATGGTGCGGTCCAGCGCCAGGTCCTTGTCGGAGAGCCGGCGGAGGTACCGGAGCATCGCCGTCTCGGAGCGGTGCAGCGAGAACACGGGGTGCGTCATGAAACCGGACGTCCGGTGCAGGTCCGCGGGGATCCGGTCGCCTGCAGTCGCCGACTCGGTGCCGCCGCCGCCGAAGACCGCCGCGACGGCCGCGACGTGCGCGGCCGTCGTCGTCTCGTCGCACGAGATGCCGAGGTGGTCGGCGTCGACACGGCGGAGGTTGTAGCCCTGAGCCTGCGCCTTGTCCGCGTACTCCGCCGCCTTGCCGGGCACGCGGACCAGGAGGGTGTCGAAGAAGGCATCGTGCACGACGGCGGCGCCGGACCCGGCGAGGGCGTCTGCGAGTTCGACGGCCCGCCGGTGCGTGGTGCGCGCGATCGCCTTCAGCCCCTCGGGGCCGTGGTAGACGGCGTACATCGACGCCACGATCGCCAGCAGTGCCTGGGCGGTGCAGATGTTGCTCGTGGCCTTCTCGCGGCGGATGTGCTGCTCACGCGTCTGCAGGGCGAGGCGGTAGGCGGGTGCGCCGTCGGCGTCCTTGGAGACGCCGACCAGGCGCCCGGGCAGCATGCGCTCGAGGCCCTTGCGGACAGCCATGTAGGCGGCATGGGGGCCGCCGAAGAAGAGGGGGACGCCGAAGCGCTGGGCAGAGCCGACGGCGATGTCCGCGCCCTGCTCGCCGGGAGGGGTGATGAGCGTCAGGGCCAGGAGATCGGCGGCGACCGTGACGAGTGCGCCGCGTTCCTTCGCCGCGCCGATGACGGCGGCGTGGTTGCGCAGGGCACCGGAGGCGCCGGGCTGCTGCAGGACCACCCCGTTGATGTCGCCGTCCGGCAATCCGGCCGAGAGGTCGGCGATCTCCACGTCGAACCCGAGCGCCTCGGCGCGGCCCCGCACGACGGCGACGGTCTGCGGGAGGGCGTCCGCATCGATGACCGTACGGCCCTTGTTCTTGCCGGAGCGGCGCATGAGGAGGACTGCCTCGGCGACGGCGGAGGCTTCGTCGAGCAGCGAGGCGTTGGCGATGTCGAGGGCGGTGAGGTCCTGCACCATCGTCTGGAAGTTCAGGAGGGCTTCGAGGCGGCCCTGGGAGATCTCGGGCTGGTAGGGCGTGTAGGCGGTGTACCAGGCGGGCGACTCCAGGACGTTGCGGCGGATCACCGGTGGAGTGACGGTGTCGAAGTAGCCCTGGCCGATCATCTGGACGGCGGTCCGGTTGCGGCCGGCGATCCGCCGGAGCTGCGCCAGCACCTCCGTCTCGCTGAGGGCCGCGGGCAGCTTCAGCGCGCGGTCGAGCCGGATGCTGGCGGGCACCGCCATGTCCACGAGCTTCTCGAGGCTCGGGTAGCCGAGGACCTCGAGCATCGTCCCGGCATCGGAGGTGCGGGGGCCGATGTGACGGTCGGCGAAGGTGGATGCGGCGCCGGATGCGGCGCCGGATACCGAGTCGGGGAAGGCGGTCATGGGGAACTCCGTACGTCAGAAGGGGGCGCTGTCGCGCGTGCCTGGTCGAGTTCCTCCCCGCTCTGTAGGGGACCTGAGAGTTTCCGCAGGGCTCCGCGCCTGCTTGCACCGTCGGTGAGCGCCGGGCGTGCCCGATGCTGCTTTCCAGAGTTGCCTAACCGCAGCGGTACTGGGCCTGAGAGATTCCTGGGGAGGATTTGCTCCTACGGCGCCTACCGGTTTTGAGTCAACGGCAGAACTCTCCCGCTGCAGGTCGATGGCGTATTCAGTTGGGGGTGTCGCGGCGTGTGAGCCGTCCCACAGTCTACCGCGCACGGCCGACGCGAGGCAAAGATACCCGACTCCCGGGCGGAAGGAATGCCGCCCTCGTGTTCCCTGCGGACCCTCCGATAGGACTAGCGTTGGAAGAAACCCTGGCACCTGGAGCATCGATGTCGATTCCCCGTCTCCGCTACGGCGCGGCCGCGCTGATCCTGCTCGCCGCCGTCGCGCTTCCCTCGCCGCCGGCCACCGCTGCCGGCGCCTCCTATGTCGCCCTCGGCGACTCCTACTCCTCGGGCATGGGGACGCGCGAGTACCTGGCGGACGGGACGAACTGCCGGCGGTCGGTCCATGCGTATCCCCCGCTGATCGCGAGCGCTGCGGGATACTCGTTGAACTTCCGCGCCTGCTCGGGGGCCACGATTCCCGACGTCGTGACGGCGCAGCTCGGCGCGCTCGCGCCGACGACATCGCTCGTCTCCCTGAGCGTCGGCGGGAACGACGCATCCTTCGTCGCCGTCCTGACCGAGTGCGCGAAGCCCGCCTGGATGAGCAACTGCAACGCGGCGGTCGACCGCGCCCGGGCCGTCATCACCCACCAGTTGCCCGGCGGCCTCGCCTCCCTGTATGCGCAGATCCGCGCCCGGGCGCCCCAGGCTTCCGTCACGATCGCCGGCTACCCGCGGATCTTCAACGGTGAGGACTGCAATGCGGGCACCTGGTTCTCGCCCGCCGAGCAGGTCCGGCTGAATGCGATGGCGGACCTGCTCAACGCCACGACGGCGACGGCGGCCTCAGCGGCCGGCTTCACCTTCCGCGACCCCACGGCCGCCTTCGCCGGCCATGGCGTGTGTGACGACATCGAGTGGCTGAACGGGCTCTCGAACCCGATCGCCGACTCCTACCATCCGAATCGGACAGGGCACGCCGTCGGGTACGTACCGCTGATCGGCGCCTCGCTGGCGGGCAGCCGGGTCGGTGTCACCCAGGCGACGCTGCAGTCCGCCGAGCGATCCGCGCCGGCGCTCGCCCGGCAGCAGGCAGCGTACGCGGCACGGGACGTGGGCATCACGCCGAAGGAGTTCGCCCTGCCGGACCTGAAGGGCCCCGCCGCCCGGGCGGCGGCGGCGCGCGCCGGTGTCGACCTCGAGGACCCCGCGAGCATCCAGCGGGCGGACCGCGCGGCGGAAGCCCGGCAGAACGCAGGCCGGTAGCGACGACTATATACATATGCATGGAATAACCCGGCGGTGGGGCAGGTTCAACCAACAGGCCCAGGGTGGGCCGAAAACGCCAAGCACGGGAGCGACACCATGGCACGCGAACTGGAACTCGGACTCGACACCTTCGGGGATGTCACGCGCGGACAGGACGGCAACCCCGTCCCCTACCCGCAGGTGATCCGGAACGTGATCGCCGAAGCGGTCCTCGCCGATCAGGTCGGTGTCGACTTCATCGGTGTCGGCGAGCACCACCGTGACGACTTCGCCGTCTCCGCACCGGAAACCGTCCTGGCGGCCATCGCCGGGCGCACGCAGCGCATCCGCCTCGGTTCCGCCGTGACGGTGCTCAGCTCGGATGATCCCGTCCGCGTCTACCAGCGCTTCGCCACGCTCGATGCCGCCTCGAACGGCCGCGCGGAGGTCATCCTGGGGCGCGGCTCCTTCACCGAGTCCTTCCCCCTCTTCGGCTATGAGCTCTCGGATTACGAACGCCTCTTCGAAGAGAAACTCGACCTCTTCTCCGAGCTGATCAAGGAGGGCCCGGTCACGTGGTCCGGCAGCACACGCCCGGGACTGGACAACCACGAGGTCTACCCCAAGACCGACGGCGGCCGCCTCAAGACGTGGATCGGCGTCGGCGGCAGCCCTGAATCCGTGGTGCGCGCCGCCCGCTACGGCATGCCCCTGATGCTCGCGATCATCGGCGGCGATCCTGCTCGGTTCGCCCCCTACGTGGACCTGTACCACCGGGCACTCACCCAGCTCGGCCGGCCCACGCTCCCGATCGGCGTCCACTCGCCCGGCTACATCGCCGACTCGGACGAGCAGGCCCGCGAGGAGCTGTGGCCCGACAACCGCATCATGCGTGATCGGATCGGCCGCGAGCGCGGCTGGGGTCCGACGACCCGCGCGGAGTTCGACCAGGAAGCCGATGCCGGATCGCTCTACGTCGGCTCGCCCGAGACCGTGGCGAAGAAGATCGCCGCGACGGCCCGGACCCTCGGTATCGACCGCTTCGACATGAAGTACAGCGCCGGCCCGCTGCCGCACGAGAAGCTCATGCACAGCATCGAGCTCTATGGCACGAAGGTCATCCCCATGGTCCGGGAGATGCTCGCCTAGGATCCCTTCGCAGCACAGTCCCTCCCACCTCCGACCGCGGACGGTGGGAGGG
Organism: Arthrobacter sp. NPDC092385; assembly: GCF_044755105.1. Taxonomy (NCBI): domain Bacteria; kingdom Bacillati; phylum Actinomycetota; class Actinomycetes; order Micrococcales; family Micrococcaceae; genus Arthrobacter; species Arthrobacter sp. NPDC092385. The sequence goes on along the minus strand of NZ_JBIVQL010000005.1, from coordinate 187,326 downwards.
ATTCTTCGTCTGCTGCCGGCGGCTTCGCTCTTTCTTCGGTTTTCGTTCGCCCTTCCGCAACGGCTCGGTTGAGCGGCGTGGGCCAGAGTAGGACCCAGGCGGCCAGTAGTCTTCCCGCCGGTTCCGGACCGTCCACCGGAACCGGCGGGCAGCTTCAGCCAGGAATCAGGGCGCCGCCGGCACCGCTCCCAGCGGCCCCGTCCTTCCCCGCTCCTCGATCGACAGGACCGACGTGTTCCAGCTTCCCGTGCTCGACCGGGGGACCCTCGAGAATCTCGGGGTCGAACTCGCCAACCAGGCGGGCGCGCTGCAGTTCGCGGAGATGTTCGTGGCGATGCTGCCACAGCGGATCGCTGCCGTGGAAGCCGCTTTCGCGGTCCGCGACGCGGACGCCGCCGTCGTCGCACTCCTCAGCCTGAATGTCAGCTCGTCCATGGTGGGGGCACGCCGCCTCGAGGCGCTGTCCGCCGCGGCCCTGGGATCGATCGATGAGCCGACGAGCCACGCCGGGCTCATCGCGCACCTGCAGGGCCTGGGTGTGGAGTTTCAGTCCGCGCTGGGCGGCATCATCCGGTAGCCGACGCCGCGGACCGTCCGGATGAACCTGGGCGCCTTCGTGTCCTCGCCGAGTTTCTTCCGGAGGTTCCGGATGTGCACCTCCACGAGGTGCTGGTCATTGACCCAGCCGTCACCCCAGATCCGCGACAGCAGGGTCTCCCGCTGCCAGACCCGGCGGGGCCCGGAGACGAGCGTGGCCAGGAGGTCGAACTCGATCCGCGTCAGGGGCAGCTCGACGCCGTCGAGCATCGCGATCCTGCCCTCGGTGTCGATGGTGATGGGTCCGTGCACCAGGAGGCCCTCCACCTGTTCCGGTGCCGCCGTGGCCTCTGCCGGCCTGTCCGACGCCGCCTGGGTCGCCGCCTCGGGCTCGACGCCCACCAGGGGCTGTGACACGCTGCGCACCGTGCTCCTGGGACGGCGGAACATCGCGTTCACCCGTGCGCCGACCTCGCGCGGGCTGAACGGCTTCATCACGAAGTCGTCCGCCCCGATCTCGAGGCCGATCAGGCGGTCGATCTCATCCTGCCGCGCCGTGATCATGATGACGTAGGCATCGGTCAGGGGGCGGATCTGCCGGCATACCTCGACGCCGTCGATATCCGGGAGGTTCAGGTCGAGGGTCACGAGGTCCGGGCGGCGTTCGCGCACGAGCGCGACGCCCTGCCGTCCGTTCTCGGCCTCCAGGGTGATGAAGCCGTTCATGCCCAGCGTCATGACCAGCAACTGGCGCACGTCGGCGTCGTCTTCGATGATCAGTGCAACGCGCGCATCGGGGTCGGAAGTCATAACTGACACACTGCCAGATGTTGAAAGCACCACCGAGCGCATCCGTCCCCTTGTCCCGATATTCTGGCGAATCCGTTCCGTGCCCTCCCGGCCGGCGATACGTCAGCCACGGCCGGCTCCCACCGTGTGTCCCCCGAGCCAGGGTCCCACCTCGCGCGCAGGAAGCGGCACGGCGAGGTGGAAGCCCTGCCCGAAATCGCAGCCCCGCGCCCTCAGCTCTTCCGCCGTCCGCTCGTCGTCGACCCCCTCGGCGACCACGCGCAGGCCCAGGCTGTGTGCGAGGTCGATGATCGACCCCACCAGTCCGTGGGCCCGGTCGTCGTCGCCCATGGCGATGATGAACGAGCGGTCGAGCTTCAGCTCGTCGACCGGAAGGTCGCGCAGGTAGGCCAGGGAACTGTAGCCGGTGCCGAAGTCGTCGATGGCGATCTGGATACCCGCGGCGCGGACGGCCGCCAGGATGTCGGCTGTGCCGGTCGGCGTGGACATGAGTACGTCCTCGGTGATCTCCAGCATGAGGCACGACGGCGGCACGTCGAACTGCTCGAGGAGGGCGAGGATCTCGTGCGGCAGTCCCGGCAGGATGCAGGATCCCGACATGTTGACCGCTACCGAGATGTCCAGTCCGGCGGCCCGCCAGCGGGCGACCCGACGGACGGCGCGCCGCAGCACCAGGGAGGAGAGGGCGGGCATGAGGCCGGCTTCCTCGGCGAGGGACAGGAACGCGGTCGGGGGTAGCTGCCCACGCGTGGGGTGGTTCCATCGCACGAGGGCCTCCACGCCCGTCACCTCGCGGTCGCCCAGCCGGACCTTCGGCTGGTAGTGCATCTCGAACTGGTCCTCCGCGAGCGCGATCCGGAGCTCCTGGACGGTGCGCAGCCGCAGCTCGCCGTCGTCGTCGTCCGTCGCGTCGTAGACGTGGTGGCCGGTGCGCGCGGACTTCGCACGGAACATGGCGATGTCCGCCTTGCGCATGAGCAGGCTCATGTCGGTGCCCTGCTGCGGGGTCAGGGCTATGCCGATGCTGGCGCCAGCCTGCAGTGCCGCGGTGCCCACCTGGACGGGATCGGACAGCGCCGCTCCCAGCCGCCTGGCCGTGGCGACGGCGTCCTGCTCCGTCACGCCCTGGAGGAACACGGCGAACTCGTCACCGCCGAGGCGGGCGAGCATGTCCTGGGGGCGCAACTGCCGCCTGAAGCGCCGACCGACCTGGACCAGGAGCGCATCCCCGACGTCGTGCCCGAGGGCGTCGTTGACGTGCTTGAAGCGATCGAGGTCGAGCAGGAAGAGGGCTCCGGGCTGCCCGGTCCCGAGCCGCTCCGGGACGTCGGTCAGCAGGGCGCGCCGGTTGGGCAGGCCTGTGAGTTCGTCCGTCCGGGCGAGGGTGACGAGCATGCGGTTCCGGAACGCGAGGGGGACCGCAGCGAGGGCGAGCGTGGATGCCGCGAAGACCACCGCGAGCAGGGGGATACGCAACTGGCAGCCGATCACGAGTACCGCGAGGGCCGATGCGGTGGAGACCAGGGGCGCGGCGAGTTCCGGAATCCCGCGGCTGCGGTGGCGTGATCCCCTGCCGGTACTGGCCGCACCGTCGGTCCACGCGGCGATCGCCGCTATCCCTGCGACCCAGCCGGCGTCGATGACGGACCCCACGGCGTACTCCTGCATGCCCAGCGCGTAGGCGACGTCGGCAGCGGAGAAGACGATGAGGCCCGAGACGAGGAGGGGCCAGCGCGGACCGATATCGAGGCCGCGGGAGGCGAGCACGCCGCCGACGGCGGTGATGAGCAGGAGGTCCAGGAGCGGATAGGCCACGGCGATGACCGCCTCGAAGGTCGTACCGCCCGAACTGCCGATGCGGAGGACGGGCGCGAGGACCAGGGCCATGAGGGATGCCGCGGCCAGCGCTCCCACGATGCTGTCGAGCATCAACGGCCAGATCAGGTCCTTCAGCTTCCTGACCACCACCACCGCGACGGCGCCGAGCATGAACGGATAGAAGGCGAAGTATCCGACGTCCGCCCACGACGCGTAGCTCAAGGCGACCTCCCCGTGCAGGGAGGCGGCGTAGTACGCATCGCCCGCGGCGTAGGCGATCACGGCGCCCGCGGCCAGGAGGACCTGCCGTTGCGCGAAGCGGGTCCGCACCGCGGCGCTGATGCACAGGGCGACGGCGGAAAGTTCCGTGAGGATGCAGAGCCAGCCGTCCAAGAGGGGATCGAACGTCTCCTGGTCCCCGAGCAGGAGGCCCCCGGTGTACACGGCCAGCAGCACGATCATCATGGCGGTCAGCACCCGGGCATGGCCCGGCCGCGCAGGACGGCGGCCATCACGGACGGGGGCATCGTCGCGCCGCATGCAGTCCCCGTTCTCGCTCTGGTGGTGGAATCGCCAGCATAGGGGGACGGCGCCGGGCCGAGAGCGAGAACGGCCTGTAGCAGGCCATATCCTGCACAAATACTTGGCTTGGACCGAAGCCCTCCCTGCATGGCCCGGCGCCACCCGCTCCTATCCCAGGTGTACGGCCTCACCCGACGTCGTGAACTCGTTCCGCGCGACCCTGACCATGAACCAGGAGATCGGGGACGCGAGCGCGAGGGCCACGGCGGCAGCCAGGAACACCACCGAGTACCCGTCCACGAGGGACTGCAGCCCGCCTGCGGCTCCCTCGGCGGTGCCGGTCCCGGCCCCGGCCGTGTAGAGGGCCGTGAAGACGGCGGTCCCGATGGATCCGCCGATCTGCTGCGTCGCCGTGACGGCGGCGCTCGCCACACCCGCGTCCCTCGGTGCGATGCCGAGGAGGGCGACGTTCTGGAGCGGGACGAAGATGAAGGCGAGCCCCATCCCGAGCAGGATCTGCGCGGGAAGGACTTCGAGGGCGTAGGAACCGCCCACGGTGATGCGGCTGAGCAGCAGCAGCCCTGCAGCGGCGATGAGCGGACCGACGGTCATGAGGATGCGGGGACCGACCGTGGGCAGGAGCCGCGAGACGACGCCGGCACACACGATGATGGCGAAGGTCATCGGAAGGGACGCGAGTCCGGAGACCAGCGGGCTCATGCCGAGGACGATCTGGAAGTACAGCGTCAGGTAGAGCAACGCACCGAGCAGCGCGGCGCCCACCGCGATCGAGGAGAGGTACGCGCCTGCCCGGGCACCATCGGTGATGATGCGCAGCGGCAGGAGGGGGTGGGCCGAACGGGACTCGACGAGGAGGAACAGGACCAACAGCACCACGCCGAGGGCGAGGAAGCCCAGCGTGTCGGCGCGGACCCACCCGGCTTCGGCGCGGGAGAAACCGTAGACCACGGAGGCGAGGCCGAGGCTCACGAGGACCGCTCCGGGGACGTCGTAGCGGGTGCTTCCCTCGGCGCGGCTCTCCCGCAGCACGGGGAGGCCCACGGCGATGGCGACGACGGCGATGGGCACGTTCACGAGCAGGCACCAGTGCCAGCTGAAGTACTCGGTCAGGACACCGCCCAGCAGGAGGCCGACGGCGGCTCCACCACCGGCGATGGTCCCGTAGACGGCGAAGGCCCGGACGCGGTCCTTGCCGCCCGGGAAGGTGACCGAGAGGATGGCGAGCGCCGCGGGAGCGAGCAGTGCGGCGAAGACGCCCTGGAGGCCGCGGGCCACCAGGAGCATCTCACCCGAGGTCGCGAACCCGCCGATGGCCGAGGCGAGGGCGAAGCCGCCCATGCCGATGAGGAACGAGCGCTTCCGGCCCCAGAAGTCGGCGATGCGGCCGCCGAGGAGCAGGAGCGCGCCGAAGGTGAGTGCGTACAGCGTCACGACCCAGCTGCGATCGCTGTCGGACATGCCGAGTTCGGCCTGTGCCTGCGGCAGGGCGATGTTCACGATGGTTCCGTCGAGGACGACGGTGAGCTGTGCGAGCGCCACGATGGCCAGCACGAGCCAGCGGTTGGCAGGGGCCCTGGCCGGGAGGTCCTCCGCGGCGGAGGGGCTGGTGGAGCCCGAGGGTGGGACTGTCATGGATCTCCTCAGAAATGGTGTCGTACCGAGGGTAGGGCCGCCCTCACGGAGAGTCAAACGAACTAGTTCGTTTGGTTATGCTTGGGGTATGCCTTCCACGACGGACGTACGATCCCGGATCCTCCTGGCCGCGCGGAGCGAGTTCGCCTCCTACGGGCTGGCGGGCGCGCGCATCGACCGGATAGCCAAGGCGGCGAGTGCCAGCAAGGAGCGCCTCTATGCGCACTTCACCGACAAGTCGGCGCTGTTCCAGGCCGTACTCGACACCAACGCCATCGAGTTCCACCAGGCGGTGGCCCTGGATCCCCTGGACGTCCCGGCCTTCGTGGGCCGGATCTTCGACCATGCGCACGAGCATCCCGACATCCTCAGGATGCTGACCTGGGCGCGCCTCGAGGGGGTGGACTACGACCTGCCCGGGATGGGGGCAGACCCCGACGTCAAGCTGGTGGCGCTCCGGCAGGCGCAGGAACTGGGCCACGTGGACCCGTCCTGGGCGCCGGAAGAACTCCTCCCGATCCTCTTCGGCATCGCGCAGGCCTGGGTGCAGGCTCCGCTGGTCGCGCAGCAGAACGCCGTCGGGACGCCACGGTCGGCGCATCGGGCGTCGGCGGTCGAGGCCGCCCGGCGGGTGCTCCGGCCATGAGCCGGTCCATCCGGCCCTGGCCGGCGACCGGCGCGGCGCTCAGAGCCCGAGGGCGGGCATGGGCAACCCGAATTCCCGCTTGAGCGCGAGACGGGCCGCATTCAGCCCCGCCATGCCGTGGACTCCCGGACCCGGCGGCGTCGACTGGGAACACAGGTAGACGCCCTTGATCGGCGTCGCCCAGGGCTGCAGGGACGGCACCGGGCGGGCGATGATCTGGCGCAGGTTCACCGCTCCGCTGCTGAAGTCGCCGCCCACGTAGTTGGCGTTGTACGCCTCGAGCTCGCTCGCCGTCGTCGTGTGGCTGCTGACCACGACGTCGCGGAAGCCGGGCGCGAACCGCTCGATCTGGGCGGTCACGGCCCCTGCCATGTCCCGGGTGGAACCCCTCGGCACATGGCAGTACGTCCACAGCGTGTGCCTGCCCTCGGGCGCGCGGGTCGGGTCGAACGACGACGGCTGCGACAGGAGCACATAGGGGCTGTCCGGATGCTGCCCCTGGTTGACCTGCTTCTCCCCGGCAACGATCTCCTCGCGTGATCCGCCCAGGTGCGCCGTACCTGCGCGGTGCAGCTCCGGGTGGGTCCACGGCACGGGACCGGACAGGATGAAATCCACCTTGCAGGCCGCGTTGCCGTAGGTGAAGGCGGACAGGGCAGCCCGGTAGGCCGACGGCAGCCTGCCGCGGGACATGGCCTGGAAGGTCTTCGGTGCGACGTCGAGAAGCGTCACGGGCGCGTCCGACACCTCGGCCAGGGTGTCGATCCTGCTGTTGGTGACCACCTCCCCGCCGTGCTCCCGGAGGTCCAGCGCCAGGGCATCGGCGATGGACTGCGACCCTCCCACGGGGATCGGCCATCCGACGGTGTGCGCGAGGAGGTTCAGCACCAGTCCCGCCCCCGCTCCCGTCACCGAGGGCAACGTGCCCACCGGATGCGCCATGACCCCCGTCACGAGGGCCCTCGCCTCGTCGGTGCGGAAGCGGCGGTTCCAGGACGGCAGGCCCTGGTCGAGGACCGCCAGGCCGAACCGCAGGGCCGCCTCCGGCTTCTTCGGGATCCGCACCACGTGGTTCAGCGTGAAGGCCAGGATGTCCTGCTCCCGGTCACGGAGGGGCTGCAGAAGCCGTCGGTACGCTTCGCCGTCCGCGCCGAGCCCGGCCACCGTCTGCTCCAGGCTCCGGTGGGCGACGCCGGCCCGGCCGCCGTCGAGCGGGTGCGCGAAGGACACCTCGGGGACGGCGAACCCGATGCGACGGCTCAACTCGAAGGCACGGAAGAAGGGTGAGGCGAGGGCCATCGGATGGACGGCGGAACAGAAGTCATGAAGGTGACCGTCCTCCATCAGCCGAAGGGAACGCGACCCGCCTCCGAGTGTCGGCGCGGCTTCGTGCACCCGGACGGACAGACCGGCGCGCGCCATGACGACGGCTGCCGCAAGGCCGTTCGGCCCGGCTCCGACTACGACGACATCTGGCATGGCGCTTCCTCTCCTGCCGCGGGGTGGTTCCCCGTCCGGCGCTAGGTCTGCTCGGCCTCCACGCCGACGCGCCCCCGCCGTCCGACGGCGCGCTGCGCGAGCACCCTCACTCGGCGAACAGCTGCCTTCGCCGTCCTCGGGGCTGTTCGCCGTGCACCGAGCAGCGACGCGACGGCCGCGTAGCGCACGGGGCTGAGCGGGATGTCGAAGGTGGTCGGGACCACCACCACGTTCTTCGAGAAATTGCGCTTGAAGGTGGTGACGTTCGCGAGTCCGGGGTAGTTCTCGCTCACGATCCCCGTCAGCCCGCACGCCGTGTTGCCGGCGGCCTTCAGTACCTTGAAGGCCTCCCACAGGAGCAGGTACGGCGCGAAGGTACTGCGGGCCTCGTGCGTACTGCCGGCGAAGTAGTACACGGAGTAGCCGCGGTACTCCGTGGTGATCAGCCAGCTGAGGGGAGTCTCGCCCCGATAGGCGACGAGGAGTCGCAGGTGATCTCCCAGCACGGCCAGCAGGGTCTCGTAGTAGGCGGAATCGAAGGACTGGAAGCCGTCCCGCTCGGCGGTCTCCTGCATGATCGGAAAGAGCTGCGTGGCGAAGACCTCTTTCCATTCCTCTCGAGGTATGTGTCGGACCTCGACGCCGTTGCGCTGGGCACGGCGAATGCTGTTGCGGGCGTTCGGCCTGAAACTCCTGAGCAGCTCCGGTTCGGAGGGCGTCAGGTCGACGACGATCTCGCGCTCGTACCACCCGTGCTCGATCGGTCCGGTCGCCGGAGCCTGCGGCGTGGCGACCTGCATGCGGACATACAGCGGGTCCACGGAGGGGTGCTCGCGAAACTGGCCGCGCACCGACTCCATGAGCTGGCGCTCGGCCACCGGGGTGCGCTCGGCGAACCAGACAGGACCGTTCACCACGACCACCGATTCCCTGAACCGACGGACCACGTGGACGTAGCTCGCCGTGGCCACGAGTGTCCCCGAGGCATCCCTGTAGGCCCAGATGCCCAGGGGCGTCCGGCCGAGGGCCTGCTCGAACTCGACCCAGTCGGGTGTCTGCTCGATGGGGATCACCACCTCCGGGCGTGCTGCGGCGATCGCGTCGAAGGCCGCCCGGTCGAGGGGGCTGTAGGTCAGGGGTGCTGCACTCACTGATGATCTTCCGCTGGTCGTGGCGATGGAGCTGGAGGCTGCAACGGAACGGGCCCGTCGCCGTCGTCCGCGGGTGCCGGTAGGGCTCCCGTTTGGTCATGCCAGCCTATCGGAGCAGCAGGGCCGGACGCCCTCCGCGGCGATCTCCGCGGGATCCGCGCAGGTTCCGCGCCGGATGCCCGCGTGCCGAAGCGCAGGGTGAAGCGATCCCGGGCGTTGTCGAAGGAGCCGCCCTGCGGATCGTCGATGCCGATCCGCCTGACCACGTCCCGTTCCGGCGTGAGCACATCCAGTACCACGACCACCAGAACGTATGCCGTCGCAAGAATATGGGCGAGCACGGCCCAAGCGTACATGCCGAGTCCGAGGTTGTGCTCGGGGGCACCGCCGCCCGTCCTGGCTCCGAGGTAGAGCCAGACGGCCACCCAGTGGAGGACCTCGACGAGTTGCCACGCGAGGACCACCCGCCAGCGGGGAAGGGCCAGCGCGATGAGGGGAACGAGCCAGAGTGCGTACTGCGGTGAATACACCTTGTTGCACAGGATGAAGGCACCGACGATCAGCAGCGCGAGCTGCGCCAGGCGGGGGCGGCGCCGCGCACGGAGGGCGAGGACCCCGATACCTGTGCAGGCGAGTGCGAAGAGGACGGCTGCGCCGATATTGATCGCAACCGGTGACAGGGGTGCACCGCCGGACTGCCGGGCGAGGGCGTTGTACACGTACCACCCCGACGAGAACCCGGCATCGCGGTTCTCGGAGAACGTGAGGAAGTAGCGCCAGCCGGTCAGGTCCCGCAGCATGAACGGCACGTCGACCGCGAGCCATGCCACCGCCGTGCCTGCCAGCGCACCGAGGAAGGCCCTGTAGCGGCCCGTCCTGATCGCCAGGACCAGGACGGCCCCCAGCAGCAGGACCGGATAGAGCTTCACGGCCGTGCCGAGTCCCCAGAGAACGCCCGCGAGGAGCGGTCGGTCCCGGGCGAAGGCCAGCATCCCCGCCGTCGCGAGCAGCACGGCCCAGAGATCCCAGTTGATGGTTCCGGACAGGATGATCACCGGTGCGGTCGCGACGATCGCCGCGTCCCAGGGCCGGCGGGCGGCCAGCCGGAGTGTCGCCAGTACGGTCAGGATCCATATGCCCGCCAGGAGGACGGCATTCACGTCGAAATAGAGGAGGGACTTCACCCCTGGTGAAGCGCCACCGGCGGTGAGGGTGACGAAGAGGGCCGTGGCGGAGGCGATCAGGCCGAGCAGCACCGGATATTCGAAGAGTGCCCCCGGGGTGATGAAGGGGAGGACGCCTTCGCCGAGCCCGCGGCTCTGGTAGAGCTCCGTCCAGTCCGAGTAGCACGCGCGGTAGAAGTAGTCCGGCGACGACCACCCCTCCACCCGGCACGGGTTCTTGACGATCACGGCCAGGGCGGCGGCACAGACGGTGAGGAGGATGAGCACCCGCTGGACGGTGAACACCTGGGGAGCCACCCGTCCGGGATCGGCGTGCCGGCCCAGCGGCCCTCCGATCCCTTCCACCAACGGCTGGAGGACCGGGTCCGATCGGCTCGGGATGCTGATCCGGTAGGGCCCGCGCGCTCCCGTACCCGACGTCATCCACCGAGCCTAGTCGCCCCCCTGCGGCAGAAGGGGCTCGGAGTCGGGCCGCTTGACGCCGAGCGGCCGCGGGCGCAAGGAATGACGGTGCATGCATCGGCGTTGGAAAGTGAACGTAGACTGGCACTTCCTGCCGACCGCGCCCGGGCGATGACGGCCGGGACACATTCAACTGGCTTTCGAGGAGAACTGTGGGACAGAACCCCATTCGCGTGGCAATCATTGGAGTCGGCAACTGCGCCGCGTCGCTGGTGCAGGGAGTGCACTACTACCGCGATGCGGATCCGTCCGGGAGCATCCCCGGACTGATGCATGTCGAGTTCGGCAAGTACCACGTGGGGGACGTCGAATTCGTCGCGGCGTTCGACGTCGACGGCAAGAAGGTCGGCCACGACCTCGCCGAGGCGATCGGTGCCAGCGAGAACAACACCATCAAGATCGCCGACGTGCCGCCCACCGGCGTGATCGTCCAGCGCGGCCACACCCTCGACGGGCTGGGCAAGTACTACCGCGAGACCATCGTGGAGTCCGACGAGGAGCCGGTGGACATCGTCGCCCAGCTCAAGGCCACCAAGGCCGACGTCCTGGTCTGCTACCTGCCCGTCGGCTCCGAACATGCCGCCAAGTACTACGCCCAGTGCGCCATCGACGCCGGCGTGGCGTTCGTCAACGCCCTGCCCGTCTTCATCGCCGGCACCAAGGAGTGGGCGGACAAGTTCACCGAAGCCGGGGTCCCGATCGTGGGCGATGACATCAAGAGCCAGATCGGCGCCACGATCACGCACCGCGTCATGGCGAAGCTGTTCGAGGACCGTGGCGTCACGCTGGACCGCACGTACCAGCTGAACGTCGGCGGCAACATGGACTTCAAGAACATGCTCGAACGCGATCGCCTCGAGTCCAAGAAGATCTCCAAGACCCAGGCCGTGACCTCCAACGTCAAGGCACAGCTCCACGCCGACGACGTCCATATCGGCCCCTCCGACTACGTCGCCTGGCTCGATGACCGCAAATGGGCGTTCGTGCGCCTCGAGGGCCGCAACTTCGGCGACGCCCCCGTGTCCCTCGAGTACAAGCTCGAGGTGTGGGACTCCCCGAACTCCGCCGGCGTCATCATCGACGCCATCCGTGCCGCGAAGATCGCCCTGGACCGCGGCATCGGCGGTCCCATCCTCTCCGCCTCCAGCTACTTCATGAAGTCCCCGCCGGAGCAGTACGCGGACGACATCGCCCACGAGAAGGTCGAAGCCTTCATCCGCGGCGACCTCGACCGCTAGCAGTACCGCGGACCCGCGGCATCAGGGCCGGGACGGCATCGCCGTCCCGGCCCTGATCGTCGGCAGCGTGGCGGCCGCCCTACCTCACCGTGGGGCCCCGACCTGCTAGAACAGCCCGACGGCGTTGCCCTCGCCGTCCACGTCCATGCGCAGCGCGGCCGGTTCCTTCGGCAGTCCCGGCATGGTCATCACGGAGCCCGTCAGGGCGACGATGAACCCCGCGCCGGTCTTCGGGATGAGGTCCCTGACATGGACGGTGAAGCCCTTCGGAGCCCCGAGCAGGCTCGCATCATCAGAGAAGGAATACTGCGTCTTCGCCATGCACACAGGGAGCGCCGACCAGCCGTTGGCCTGGATCTCCTTCAGGCGCCGCAGCGCCGGCACCGAGAAATCGACGCCGTCGGCGCCGTAGATCTCCTGGACGATCGTCCGGATCTTGTCCTCGATCGGAAGGTCGAGGGAATAGAGGTGCGAGAAATCGACGGGACGCTCCAGGGCCGCGAGGACCTTCGCGGCGAGCTCGTCGCCGCCCGGTCCGCCCCCGCCCTGACCCCAGACGTCGGCGACGGCGGCGTCGATGCCCTCTCCCGAACACCACCCGAGCAGCCAGTCGAGCTCCTCCTGCGCGTCCGTGCCGAACCGGTTGATGGCTACCACCGGCGAGATGCCGAACTTCTCGATGTTCCGCACGTGGCGCGCCAGGTTGGCCGTCCCCTCCCGGAGGGCGTCCACATCCGGCGTCGCGAGGTCGGCCTTCGCGACGCCGCCGTGCATCTTGAGCGCGCGGACCGTCACGACGAGGACGACGGCGTCGGGTGCGAGGTCGGCGGCGCGCGCCTTGATGTCCATGAACTTCTCGGCACCGAGATCCGCACCGAAGCCCGCCTCGGTCACCACGATGTCCGCGAGGCGCCGTGCGGTGCGTGTGGCGATGACCGAATTGCAGCCATGGGCGATGTTCGCGAAGGGGCCGCCGTGCACGAGGGCAGGCGTGCCGGCGATGGTCTGCACGAGGTTCGGCTTGATGGCATCCTTGAGCAGCAGCGCCAGGGCCCCCTGTACCTGCAGGTCGCGGACGGTGAGCGGGGCGCGATCGTAGGTGTAGCCGAAGGTGATGTCGCCGAGCCGTTCCTTCAGGTCCTCGAGGTCCTTCGCCAGGCAGAAGACGGCCATGATCTCCGAGGCCACCGTGATGTCGAAGCCGTCCTGGCGCGGAGTGCCCTGTGCAGGGCCGCCGAGCCCGATGACCACCTCCCGGAGCGCCCGGTCATTGACGTCCAGGACACGCTTGAACGTGATGCGCCGCGGGTCGATGCCGAGCTCGTTGCCCTGGTGGATGTGGTTGTCGATCAGGGCCGCGAGCGCATTGTTCGCCGAGGTGATGGCGTGGAAATCACCGGTGAAGTGCAGGTTGATCTCGTCCATGGGCAGTACCTGGGAGTACCCGCCTCCGGTCGCCCCGCCCTTCATGCCCAGCACCGGTCCCAGGGACGGCTCGCGGAGTGCGATCATCACGCGCTGTCCCGCCCGCGCGAGGGAATCCGCGAGACCGACCGTACACGTGGATTTGCCTTCTCCCGCCGGGGTGGGACTCATCGCGGTCACGAGGACCACCCTGCCGGGAGCCCCGTCCGTGTCGGGCAGCAGGCGTGGATCGATCTTCGCCTTGAAGCGTCCGTAGAACTCGAGCGCCTCCCGCGGTATCCCGGCGGCTTCGGCTATGTCCTCGATGGGTCTGACCGCAGCTGCGCGGGCAATCTCAAGATCGCTCATGCGGCAAATCTATCAGCGGTGGCGTGTCACGCCGGAGGCAGTCCCGCGCGTTCGAGGACGTAGGCGATCAGCGGGTCGTACAGTCCCGGGCAGACGTTGTCGTCGAGCGGGACGGCCACCTCGAGCTGGCCCTGCGCCTCGGAGACGAACAGTCCCGGGTCGTTGCAGTCGGCGAATCCGATGGTCGGGAGTCCCGAACTCGCCGCATGTCCCGCCCACCCGTGGTCTGCCACCACGAGGTCGGGCATCCCGATGCCCTCCCGGGCCAGGGTATCGATGCTCAGCCGCATGGGCTCGGGGAGGTGGGTGTGCATGAGGCCGCCGTGCTGGTGCCAGACGAGGACACCGAAGACCTGGCGGATGTCGCCGGCTCCGAAGCGCCTGCCCTCGGCCACCTCGACCACGGTGGCACCGGCCGCGGCGGCGGCCCGCGCGAAGGCAGCATGGACGGGCAGGAGGCCCGCGGGATGGCCCGTCGCGAAGAGGATCCGATCGTTCCGTCGCACGGAGGCACCGAGCCTGTCGGCGAAGCGGTCGAGGGCGGCCACACACGTCCCGGCGTCGATGGTGTCCTGCCCCTCGGTGTGGGAGCGGTCCGGGCTCGTGCCGACACGCTCGTGCATGAGGTCGAAGACGTCGTCGTACGTCCACCTCCGCGTGAGCTCCACGCCGAATTCGAGGTTCTCGTTGCCTTCGAGGAAGAGCCGCATGTGCTTCAGGTTGTCCTGCCGCGGAGTGGCCACCTGACCGGTGATACGAACGGAATCGAGGTATTCGGCGAGCTCAGCGGGATTCACGCTTTCCATCCTAGGGGGCGGGATTCGCTGCTTCAGCGCGCGGTGGCCGCAGGGAAACGCTCGACGGCGGTGCGGTAGGTCTGCGCTGTCAGCAGTGCGGTGCGCTGCCACCCGAAGGCGAGGGCGTGGCTCGCAGCCCCGCGCCCGAGGGCGTCACGCAGGGACGACTCGTCGTGGAGGCGTTCCAGGGCGTCCGCCCACTGCGCCGCCGAGTGGCCGTCGACGAGCAGGCCGCTGCGCCCGTCGCTGACGGCCTGCGGGAGTCCGCCCACATTGGCCGCGACGACGGGCGTGCCGCACGCCTGCGCCTCCAGCGCCACGAGGCCGAAGGATTCGCTGAAGGACGGCATGGCAACGACGTCGGCCGAGCGGAACCACTGGGCGAGGTGCGCAGCCGTGACAGGCGGGTAGAGCCTGATGTCGTCGGCGAGGCCGGCGCCCTCGATGAGGGGCTGGAGCGCGAGCGCCTCGGACCCGCTGCCCGAACCGAGGATGCTCACGGCGAGCGGGATGTCCGGCCGACGACGGCGGAGCTCGGCGGCCGCCGCCACCAGGACCTGCGGTCCCTTGAGCTTCTGGATCCTGCCGGCGAACACCACGTGGAACTGGTGGGGAGCAAAGGCGAGGGCAGCACGTGCGGCACCCCGGTCGCCCGGATGGAAGGTCGAGAGATCGACGCCGGGGGCCACCACATCGATCCTGTCGGGCGCGGCGCCGTAGAGCGACACGAGTTCCGAAGCCTCCGTACTCGTGTTCGCGATGAGGCGCGCTGCTCCCGAGACGATGTCCTGTTCTCCCGCGATCCTGTCGGCCGGCTCCCGGGCACCGAGCGCCTTCATACGCAGGTTCTTGACCTTGGCCATCGTGTGCATGGAGTGGACGAGGGGCAGGTTCATCTCCCTGCTGAGCGTGAGGCCCACGGCCCCGGACACCCAGTAGTGGGAGTGCAGGACATCGAAGTGGCCGTCGGCGAGAAGGTCTGCGACGTCGGTGATCGCGCCGGCGAACGTGGACGCCAGGCCTGGAAGCGCTTCCTTCGGGATGCGCCGCCGGGGGCCGGCGTCGAGGTGGTGGACCACCACGCCGTCCCCCAGCACCTCACGGCGCGGACGACCCTCGCCGGTTTCGCGGGTGAAGATCTCCACCTCGATGCCGACCGCTGCCAGCTCGAGCGCGGTGCTCCTGACGTAGACGTTCATTCCACCGGCATCGCCCCTGCCGGGCTGTTCGAGTGGAGAGGTGTGCAGGGACAGCATGGCTACCCGCCTGACGCCGGACACGCCCTCTCCTTTCCGACCGGCTGTGGGGAAGGGGCCGGTCGAGTGACCCTCACGACCCTATAACGCGCCGTCCGCGCCCCTCATTCCGGTCAGAAGCGGGTGAGGACGTCGATGAACTCGTCGGCACGGGCAAGCGTCTCCACCATCTTCGCGCGCCGCTCCACCGCGGTGTCCCGGAAGACGGCCAGGCGTGCTCGGAGCTCATCGGTGGCAGCCTGATCCTCTTCCTGCTGCAGGGCGTCCAGGACTCCGAGGAGGTCCGTCATCTCCTCCAGCGAGAACCCCAGCGGCTTCATCCGGCGGATCACCATCAGACGCTCGAGATCGGTTTCCGTGTAGACGCGGAAGCCGCCCTCAGTCCGGGACGTCGCGGGCAGGATGCCCACCTCGTCGTAGTGCCGGATGGTCCGCAGGGACAGACCCGTGCGCTCGGCGAGCTCGCCGATGTGCATGGTGCGCGACCGGCCGTCTTCCCCACGAACACCCGCGCCTGCCTTCTCGTCGGTCGCGCCAGGGTGCTGCGCGGCCGGCTCGGCGACCTCCGCTGATGCATCGCTCATCGCTGCTCCACTTCCCATCCCAGCTACAACCTCACGTAACGTCAGAGTAGAGTTCAACCGTTACTGCGGGTTCCCGCGGTTCTTCTGTACACCGGCGTACAGCCTAGCTTCCCGTTCCACACGGCGGATCAGCTCCTCCCGCCGCCCTGTACTCCCACGCACGAAGGAACCCACCATGTCCGCAGCCGCACCAGCCGCGACTCCAGAGCTCACCCCGGTCGAACGCCAATCCGTCGCCCGGACGCTGAAGAACCCCCGGCTCCTGAAGACCGAGGTCCTCGCCGGGCTCGTCGTCGCCCTCGCCCTGATCCCCGAAGCCATCGCGTTCTCGATCATCGCCGGCGTCGACCCACGGCTCGGACTGTTCGCCTCGTTCACGATGGCGGTGTCCATCGCGTTCCTCGGCGGGCGCCCTGCGATGATCTCCGCCGCGACCGGGGCCGTCGCCCTGGTCATCGCACCCCTCGTCGCCAGCCACGGCGTCGACTACTTCATAGCCGCCGTCATCCTCGGCGGCGCCTTCCAGGTGATCCTCGGCGTCGCCGGCGTCGCACGGCTCATGCGGTTCATCCCCCGCTCCGTCATGGTGGGCTTCGTCAACGCCCTGGCCATCCTGATCTTCCTGTCCCAGGTGCCCGAGCTCATCGATGTCCCCTGGCCCGTGTACCCGATGGTCGCCGTGGGCCTGGCCATCGTCTTCGGCCTGCCCCGCCTCACCAAGGCCGTCCCGGCACCCCTGGTCGCCATCGTGGTCCTGACAGTGTTCGCGGTCCTCGCGAATGTGCTGGTGCCCACCGTCGGGGACAAGGGAGAGCTTCCCGAGTCCCTGCCGTCCCTGTTCCTCCCCGACATCCCCCTGAATCTCGAGACGCTGCGGATCATCGCGCCCTTCGCCCTCGCCCTGGCCGCCGTCGGACTCCTCGAATCCCTCATGACAGCCAAGCTCGTGGACGACATCACCGACACCCGCTCGAACAAGACGCGCGAGTCCTGGGGCCAGGGGGCCGCGAACATCATCACCGGATTCTTCGGTGGCATGGGCGGCTGCGCGATGATCGGCCAGACCATGATCAACGTGAAGGCCTCCGGAGCGCGCACGCGCATCTCGACGTTCCTCGCCGGCCTCTTCCTGCTCATCCTCGTCGTCGCCCTCGGCGACGTCGTCGCCCTCATCCCGATGGCGGCCCTCGTCGCCGTGATGATCTTCGTCTCGATCGCCACCTTCGACTGGCACAGCATCCAGCCGGCCACCCTCAGGCGCATGCCGAAGAGCGAGACCACCGTCATGCTCGCCACCGTCATCGTGACCGTCTGGACCCACAACCTCGCCATCGGCGTCGGCGTCGGTGTCCTGGTCGCGATGGTCGCCTTCGCACGCCGCGTCGCCCACTTCGTCACCGTCGAACGCACAGAGGAAACGGTGAACGGCGACCGCCACGCCATCTACACCGTGAACGGCGAACTGTTCTTCGCGTCCTCCAACGACCTCTACACGCAGTTCGACTACGCCACCGACCCGCACCGGGTCACGATCGACCTGCACGGCTCGCACCTGTGGGACGCGTCCACCATCGCAGCCCTCGACGCCATCCAGGAGAAGTACCGCACCCATGGCACCGACGTGAACATCGTCGGACTCAACGAGGCATCCGCCGGCATGCGCGAGCGCCTCGGCGGGAAGCTCGGCGCAGGCCACTGACCTCGGGATGCCGATGAGCGCGGTCCCGGCATGTGAACAAGGGATTCTCGGCCGTCGGCGGCCGCTCTTCCCCGACCGGTCGGTCCGGACGTAGGGTGTGAGCGGAGAGCCGGGAAGCCTGGTCGGCCTGCGGGTCTTGTGCCCGTGGAACGCCGTGGCGGCCGCCTCGGCGGTCGGTCCGAGAGAATGGTACCCGCCATGGCATCAGCGCCAGCATCACATCCGATCATCGACACCACCGGTCTCGTGAAGGCTTTCGGCAGGATCCGTGCCCTGGACCGCCTGGATCTGCGTGTCGAAGAGGGCGAGGTCCACGGCTTCCTCGGGCCGAACGGGGCCGGTAAATCGACGGCACTGCGAATACTCCTCGGCCTCATCCGCGCGACCTCCGGAACGGCCCGCGTGTTCGGGCTGGACCCCTGGCGGGACCCCGTCCGTGCCCACCGGGACATCGCCTATGTACCAGGGGATGTGAGCCTGTGGCCGAACCTCTCCGGCGGGGAAGTCATCGACCTGCTCACCGGGCTGCGCGGGGGTGCTGATGAGCGGTTGCGCAGGGAACTGATCGATGAGTTCGACCTGGATCCGCGGCGCAAGGCCCGGACCTACTCGAAAGGCAACCGGCAGAAGGTCGCCCTGATCGCTGCATTCGCCCGCCCCGCCCGGCTGTACCTGCTCGATGAGCCCAGCTCCGGCCTGGACCCGTTGATGGAACTGGTGTTCCGGCGGCAGGTCCAGCGTGTCAGCGCTGCCGGTGCCACGGTGCTGCTCTCCAGCCATATCCTCAGCGAGGTCGAGCATCTCTGCGGCAGGGTGACGATCATCCGCTCCGGCAGGGCCGTGGAGACCGGCGCCCTGGCCGAGCTGCGGCATCTGAAACTGACCCACTTCAGGGTCGAGGGGCCCGGGGCCGCAAAGCTGGCAGGCCTGCCCGGGCTGTATGGCGTGCTGGCCGAAGGGGACGTGGCGGAGTTCGACGTGCATCCCGCCGATCTCCCACAGGTGCTGGAAGAGGCTGCAACCGCCGGGATCAGTGGGTTGAGTGTGTCTCCGCCGTCGCTGGAGTCCCTGTTCCTCAGCCACTACGACGACCCCACCGGCCAGGTGCCCTGATGTCCGGGATCGTGGGCCTGGTGCTGGCCCACGTTCGAAGGGAACGGGTCGTCCTGCCCGTCTGGATCCTGTGTATCGCCCTCCTCGGGTTCGTCGTGGCCCGTGCCGTGGCCACGGAGTTCGCGGACGAGTCGGCGCGGGTGGCGATCATCACCGTGGCGGCGGCGAGCCCGGCATTCCTGTTCATCCGCGGCGTGCCCGACGGCACCGGCATCGGGCAGGTCGTGTTCTTCCAGGGATATGCCTTCACCGCGGTGCTCGCAGCGCTGATGAGCACGTTCTTCGTGATCCGCAACACCCGTACCGATGAGGAGCTCGGACGCGCAGAGCTCGTGGGTTCCCTGCCGGTGCGGCGGGCCGGCCCACTGGTGGCAACCCTGACGCTCGGGGTCGCTGCGAACCTCGTGTTGGCGTTGTGCGTGGCTGCGGGGTTCATCGCCGCCGGGCTGCCTGGGTCTGGGGCCCTCACCGCAGGGGCAGCAGTCGGCGCGGTCGGGGTCTTCTTCGTGGCCACCGCAGCGGCCGTAGCGCAGGTGATGCCCTCAGGGCGGTCTGCCAACGGTGCCGCTGCGGGCCTGGTCGGGGTGAGTTACCTGCTGCGCGGCATCGGTGATGCCTCCGGCACCCCGAACGCCGATCTGACCCAGGTGGCGAGCGGGTGGCTCTCCCTGCTGTCGCCTCTCGGCTGGGGCCAGCGTGCCCGGCCCTTCTCGGTCGCCGATCCCGCGCCCCTCCTGGGCCTGACGGCAGCCGCAGCAATCATCGCCGTGGCCGTCGTCGTGCTGAGGGGACGCAGGGACCTGGGTGCCAGCCTGCTCCCGGACCGCACAGGCCGGGAACGCGCAGGCGCCGCCGGTGCCTCCTTGCTGGGTCTTGCCTGGCACCAGCAACGGGCTACCCTGACCGGCTGGTGTGTCGCCGCGGCACTGCTCGGAGGGACCGCCGGTGGTCTCGCGCCCGTTGTCACCACCGCCATCGACGGCAACGAGTCGCTCAGCCGGTTGATCGCGCGGCTCGTCCCGGGCAGCCAGGCGGAGATCATCGACGTGTTCACCGCGGCCCTGCTCGGCATCGCGGGGGTCCTGGCCGCAGCCGCCGGCATCCAGGCGGTCCTGCGGCTCCGGGCGGAGGAAACAGAAGGCCGGGCCGAACTCCTCCTGGCCACGCCCCGCTCACGGGCACGGTGGCTGAGTGCGAACCTGGCCCTGGCCGCGGCCTCGGTGGTCCTCGTGGCGCTCGTCTCCGGGACCGCTGCAGCCATCGGTCTGGCCCTCTCCGGCGCAGCGGACGGCTCGTCGTGGTACCTGGTGGCTGCCGGGCTGGCGCACGTCCCGGCCGCCGTCGTGTTCGTCGCGGAAGCGACGCTGCTCTTCTCTGCGGCACCGAGGGTGTGCATTCCCGTGGGGTGGGGAATCCTCGCAGGAGGGCTGGTGCTCGGCCAGTTCGGCGACCTGCTGCGCCTGCCCGCCTGGCTACAGGATCTGAGCCCGTTCCGTCACTCCGCGGCAATGCCGGTCGAGGCCTTCGATCCCGCAGCCGCCCTCACGATGACGGTGATCGCCCTCGTCGGAGCAGGGGTCGGCGCCTATCTGCTCGGCCGCCGCGACCTCACGCCATGACGGTATCCCCTACCTCGGCGCCTCGGAGGATCCGATGCACCTGCACCAGGGCGTCCCAGGTGCAGGTGACAGGAGTGGTCGCGGGGGCCGGGAGTCGGTCGTCGGCTCCTGTCCGGTCACTTGATGTGCATGGTGTGTTGGGGAAGCGTGAAGCGATGGGCTTCGTCCCACGGCCCGCGGGACTGGCTGGACAGGATCCGTCCCAGGAGCGAGGCATGCCGCCGCCACCTCCGCAGCATGAGCTGCACTTCTTTCCGGTGGTGGAAACCGGGCATCGGCGCTGCCGGGACACCCGGCAGCTCCGATACCGGACCTGCGCCGTGCGAGAGCGGGGTCAAAGATCCGCTCATGATGAATTCACCGCGAGGAGGACGAGCGGGCTGCGAGGAATGCACTGGCGGAGCCGGTGTGTCGACTAATTGGGCAGGAATAGGCCGGGAATTGGGCATGACTGGCTTTCATGGGTGAAGAAAGGCCGGGAATCGCCAGGAGATGGCAGTGCCGGAAAGGGAGAAGACGAGGAAGCCGCGCACGGGAACGGGCTATGCGGAGATGGGCCGGCTACTGCCGGTGCGCCGACTTCCTAGTGCGTACGGACAACGAAGGCGGGATTGGTGCCGCGGGCAAAGGCTCCGCTGAGCATGATATTCACAATCTCCACCTCCATCTCGTCGAGTGCACTTATGGGCGTACGGCCGGTGCGTCCCCCGATATTCGAGTTGGGAAGACCCAATGGCTTATGTGCAAAGCTACCGCATGAAATACGTATCGCATAGCCCACTGCACGAATTCATGAATGTCTGTCTGCGGAAGGCGGAATTGCTGTCGAGCCGCAGTCGGATCCCGGCCCGAGGCCGACTAGAGGTTCCAGTGCACGATGGCCGGTGTGCGCTTGTCCCAACCGAGGGCACAGACCGCCGCTGTGCCGAGCACGAAGTGACGGCCCTCGATGCCACCGAACTGCAGCCACCGGGCCGCGACGATCCGGAGGAAGTGTCCGTGCGCCACGAGCAGGGCGTTCTCGACGGGCGTCGCTCCCGGATCCCGGTCCGCGGGCGTGCCACAGCCCGCCTGGACCCGTGCGATGACCCGGTCCGCGCGCTCCGAGACCTGGTCGAGCGTCTCCCCGTTCGGGGCGCCGTCGTTCCAGATCAGGTAGCCGGGGTTCTCCTCGCGCACCGCTGCACTGTTGCGGCCCTCGTTGTCGCCGTAGTCCCACTCGTGCGCATACGGCAGCACCTCGGCATCGGGAAAGCCGGCGAGCTCGGCCGTGCGCACCGCGCGCTGCAGCGGCGAGGTCACCACCAGGCCGAAATCGACGCCCTCGAGTTGCCCACGGGCGGCGAGCGCCTGTTCCTCCCCGTGCTGCGTCAGCGGGAGGTCCGTCAATCCCGTGTAGCGCCCGTCCCTCGACCACTCCGTCTCGCCGTGCCGCAGGAGCCACAGTTTCGGCAGTGGGGTGCCCGCGGGAGTGAGATCCGGTGCCGCGGCGCCTGTCATGGGCTTCATGCTGTGCTCTCCTGTGATTCGGGCTGCTCGTTCCACCACTGGCGGAGCTTGGTCTCGGCATCCTCGGGCTCGTGCGGGCCGTGCTCCATCCGTTCCTCGAGGAGGAAGCGGTACGCGCGCCCCACCACGGGGCCGGGCCGGATCCCGAGCAGCGCCATGATCTGCTCCCCATCCAGGTCCGGCCGGATCGAGTCCAGTTCCTCCTGCTCCGCGAGCGTCGCGATCCTCGCCTCGAGGTCGTCGTAGGCGAAAGCGAGGCGCTCGGCCTTCCTGCGGTTCCGGGTGGTCACGTCGGAGCGCGTGAGGCGATGCAGCCGCTCGAGGAGGGGGCCGGCGTCGTTCACGTACCGCCGCACCGCCGAGTCGCTCCAGCCGGCTTCGCCGTAGCCGTAGAACCGCATGTGCAGCTCCACGAGCCGCGCGACGGCCTTGATGGTGTCGTTGTCGAACCGCAGGGCACGCAGCCTCTTGGTCACCAGCTTCGCGCCGACCGCGTCGTGGTGCCGGAAGCTCACGGCGCCACCGGGCTCGAACTTCCGCGTGGCGGGCTTGCCGACGTCGTGCAGGAGCGCGGCGAGGCGCAGGACGACGTCGGGCCCCGGCACCGGCCCGTCGTCGTCGCTCTCGAGGGAGCAGGCCTGGCGCAGCACCGTCAGCGAGTGCTGGTAGACGTCCTTGTGGCGATGGTGCTCGTCCGTCTCGAGACGCAGCGCCGACACTTCCGGCAGCACGTGCTCGGCGAGCCCGGTGTCCACCATGAGGTCGATCCCGGCGTCGGGCGCCTTGCCCTGGATGAGCTTGACCAGCTCGTCGCGTACGCGTTCCGCGGAGATGATCGAGATCCGCTCGGCCATGGACACCATTGCCTCGGACACCTCGGGGGCGACCGTCACGCCGAGCTGGGAGACGAAACGCGCGGCGCGCATCATGCGCAGCGGGTCGTCGGAGAAGGACGACGACGGCGTTCCGGGCGTGCGGAGGAGACCCGCGTGCAGGTCCCCCACACCGCCGAACAGGTCGACGAGTTCGAGCGATGGAAGCCTCAGCGCCATGGCGTTGATGGTGAAGTCACGACGCAGGAGGTCGTTCTCGAGGCTCGACCCGAAGGCGACCGCCGGCTTCCGGGAGGCGGGGTCGTAGGCCTCCGCGCGGTACGTGGTGATCTCGATCTGGAAGCCGTCCTTGCGCAGCCCGATCGTCCCGAAAGCCCGCCCGATCTCCCAGTACGCGTCCGCCCAGCGTCTGATGACGGCGAGGATCTGGTCCGGATCGGCATCCGTGGTGAAGTCGAGGTCGGGTGATGCCCTGCCGAGGAACAGGTCGCGCACCGGCCCGCCGACGAGGGAGAGCTCGTGGCCGGCAGCATCGAAGAGCTCGCCGACCTCGAGGACCACGGGAGGCAGGGGTGCGGTAAGGGTCGAGGTGTCCAGCAGGTGCGACATAGTCCCTTAAGGGTGCCAGATCGGCCCCCTTTTCCCACACCGCGGGGGCCTCCGCTGATGCCGGGAGGGATGCTGTAGGGGTGGGCGGGCAACGGGCCGCGCCGTCATCGCCCCTCCTTAAAGATCGTTAGAGTGGTCTGCATGGACCGACCCGTTCCAAGTGCTCCTAAGCGCACCCCGCTGACAGTGTCAATGGGAACCACGGGTATGCCTGCCGTGCAGCACCAGCTGCCCACGGTGGAGGAGGTGTCGGCCGGCGGGATCGTCGTGGACACCACGAAGGAGACGCTCGACGTCGCCATCATCGCCCGCCTGAACCGCGGGGGTCGGCTGGAGTGGTGCCTGCCGAAGGGCCACCCGGAAGGCGTGGAGAACAGCGAGGAAGCGGCTGTCCGCGAGATCGCGGAGGAGACCGGCATCGAGGGCAGGATCGTCTCGGCCCTGGGCAGCATCGACTACTGGTTCACCGTCAGCGGCCATCGGGTGCACAAGACCGTCCATCACTTCCTGCTGATCGCGACCGGCGGTTATCTCACCATCGAGAACGATCCGGACCATGAAGCCGTCGATGTCGCGTGGGTTCCCCTGCAGGAACTGGGGCGGCGCCTGTCCTTCCCCAATGAACGGCGCATCGCCGACCTCGCCCGCGAGGTCCTGCCCGAGCATCTCTGAACCGCCGCGCGTGCCCCCGCGAACGCCGTCGTCCTCTCCTGGTGAGACGATGGATGACGATGTCTGACACGAACACCGCCTCGATTCCCCTGCAGGACGCCGGACGGCCTGCCCGCGACGAGCCCTCGGCCGCGCAGGATTCCTCCACTGCCCGGTCGAGCGCCATCATGGCCGCCGGCACCCTCGTCTCGCGGATCCTCGGCCTCGCCCGCGTTGCCCTCCTCGCCACGGCGATCGGGGCCGCGGGACAGGTGTCGGACCTCTTCACCTCGGCCAACAACCTGCCGAACTTCCTCTACCTGATGCTCGCCGGCGGCGTCTTCAACGCCGTCCTGGTGCCCCAGATCATCCGGGCCAGCAGGCTCCCGGACCGGGGGGCGGACTACGTCAGCCGGCTCCTCACCCTCGCGGCCGCAGCCCTGCTCGTCCTGACCGTGCTCGTGACTCTCGCCGCGCCGGTCATCGTCGGCCTGACGACGAGTTTCACGGGCGCGAACCTCGCCCTCACCACGGCGTTCGCCTACTGGTGCCTGCCGCAGATCTTCTTCTACGGGATGTACGCGGTGACGGGGCAGATCCTCAACGCCAACGGATCCTTCGGACCGTACATGTGGGCGCCGGTCGTCAACAACATCGTGTCGATCGCCTTCCTGGTGGTCTTCATCCTGCTCATGGGCAGCGAGCAGGTGGAACGGCACACACCGGGCACGTGGACGACGGCGCAGACCGTGCTCCTGGCCGGTGGGACCACCGTCGGCATCGTCATCCAGGCCCTCGTGCTGTTCATCCCCCTGAAGCGCCTGAACCTCGGGCTGAAGCCGATGTTCGGCATCCGGGGAACAGGGCTCGGCCGCACGGGCAAGCTCGCGTCCGTCACGATCGTGACGATGCTGATCGGCAACGGGCTGTACCTCGTGAACCAGCGCATCGCCACCATCGCCTCCGACGCCCGGCCGCGGCTGCTGGCACAGGACCCGCCCGTGCAGATCGCCGGCTCGACGAACCTCGAGTTCGGCGCCATGGTCTACCAGCTGCCGCACTCCGTCATCGCGTTGTCCCTGGCCACCGTGATGTTCAACCAGCTCTCGTCGGCTCACGCCGACGGCGACCTGCCGACAGTTCGGGCCACCCTCTCACGGGGCCTGCGCATCATCGGCGTCGCGACGGTCTTCGGTGCAGCCGTCCTGCTCGCGTTCGCCGGTCCCCTCGGGATGCTGTTCAGCGAATCACCCGAGAGCGCCGCCATCAACGGGGTCATCATCGCGATACTCGCCGTGGGAGCCCCGTTCCTGAGCGCGAACTTCTTCCTGAACCGCGTGTTCTACGCGAGCGAGGACGTGAAGACCCCGCTCAAGATCCAGCTGATCCTGTCCGTCGTCGGCGTCGTCCTCGCACTCACCGCCGGGATGTTCGATCCCCGGCTCATCGTGCCCATGCTGGCCGTCGCCTACTCGCTCGGCAACGCGATCGCCGTCGTCGTCAGCCATGTCTTCCTGACGCGGAAGATCGGGTCCTACGGTGCAGGGCACGTCTTCGACGTCCACGTGAAGCTCACCCTCGCCGGCATCCTCGCAGCAGTCGTCGGAACGGCGCTCTGCTGGGCCTTCGGCGGCTACGACGCCGCAGGCTTCCTCTGGCAGTCCAAACTCAACGCCGTCGTCGTGCTGGTGATCGGCGGGCTCGTCATGACGGCGGTCTACCTGGGCATGCTGAAGCTGCTCCGAATCACCGAATTGGACGAGTTCCTGGGGCCCCTCCTCGCGAGATTCCGCCGGAGTGGCGCCTGACGTACCCGCCCGGGAATGGGTCGACCGACCGGTAGCATGGGTAGAAATCAGCCATGGTCTCCGGGAGGAACACGTGCCAGAAGCAGTAGACGTCGGTTCAGTGCTGGGCGGCCGGTACAAGGTGACCGCCTACGTGCTGGCATCTGCTGAGAAGGACCTCGTGCTCGACGGCGTCGACCAGGTGCTCAACCGGCCCGTCAGCATCCTCGTCGCGTCGGCCGGCAATGCCTCCCAGGTCGCCACGAGTGCCCGTGAACTCGCAACCGGTGACAGGAGCGAGAACATCCAGGTCCTCGACCTCGGTATCACCGAGTCCGGCACCTACCTGGTGACCAACAGGACTCCCGCGGCCGACATGCTGGACCTGATCGTCCAGCAGGATTCCCCGGCGCAGGAGGCCCCGTACGTCGAGCCGTTCTTCACGGACACGCTCGGCTCGGAGATCTTCGGCCGGCCGCGCTCCACGGAGCCGGAGACGTACGACGACCATGACGAGGACGAGTACGAGGAGTACGACGCCGGTCAGCAGGGCCGGCGGCAGCCACGCTTCTCGGGCCTCACGCGGCGATTCGGCCGGAACGGATCAGACGACTCCCGCCAGGAGGACACTTCCGATCTGCCCCCGGTTCCCGCAGAACCCGAGCCAGAGCGTCGGCAGACCCAGCACCTCGTTCCTCCACCCCCCACCCAGAGGCCGGGCGGAGCGTCGGCCGCTCCCGTCGGGTCCCGCGAGGACCGGCACAAGCAGGACGACGACGGCCACCAGCACCGGGCGGCAGCCGTTGCAGGTGCCGGTGCAGCCGGGGTGGCCGGCGCCGCGGCCGCCGCAGCCTCCCGGCAGCCCGGAAGGGCCGCGTCACGTTTCCCGCTGTCCGGGTTGCGGGATGATCCGGACAGCTACGACGACGACGACCACCCGGACGGGTCGGGCACGTCGGACGGCCATGACGGACGCACGGACGACGACGACGACAATCGCGGCCGGAAGTTCACCCGCGTCCTCGTCGGCGTGGTGCTCACCATCGTCCTCGTGGTCGCCGTCGTGCTGGCAGCGACGCAGATCGGCTCCATCTTCGGTGGAACGAATGTGGCCGACGAACCCGTCGGACAGACCACCAGCAGCGCTGCGACCGAAGACGCGACGGCGCCTGCCACGCCGACGGCCGCACCGACACCTGACGCCGTCGCGCCCGTCGTCTCAGGTGTCACCCGCCTGGTGCCGGACAATCCAGGGCTCGATGCGGCCAACGACGTGAACCTGCCCCTCGTTACCGACGGCAATCCCGCGACCTTCTGGGGCAACCAGGTCTACGCCAGCGACACGTTCGGTGGTCTTGCCACCAACCTCGCCCTGGTCGTCGAGCTCGAGCAGGAATCCACGATCTCGCAGGTCTCCATCGCGCAGCTGAACGGCGCCGGCGGCAACTTCTCGGTACTCGTCAACGATGAGCGATCCCTGGAGGGCGCCGAGCAGATCGCACAGGGAGGATTCACGGCTCCCACGGTGACCCTTCCCATTCCCGACGGAGCCGACGTACCGACCACCGGCCGGTACGTCATCATCAACTTCACCCAGCTACCGCGGCTGTCCAACATCCAGGCGCAGTACCCCTTCGGCCTCCGGATCGCGGAGATCACGGTCAGCTGAGCCGGTGTGTGCCTACGCCTGTCGACCGGTCGGTCGGGCAGGCCCGGGCATCTCCTGCAGGCGGAATAACCACCCATGTGGTTCCGTTGAGGGAAGTGTCCGCTGATATGTCCGGCCGGGCAGTATCCGCGAATGAGAAGACAGAAAGGTCTTTCGAGAACGTGACAACCCAAACCGATGTCCAGTTGGACACGCCCACGGCAGACGGCTCCGGTAGCGAGCCGAAGATCCACGACGTCATCATCGTGGGCTCCGGGCCCTCCGGGTACACCGCGGCGGTCTACACGGCCCGCGCCAACCTCAAGCCCGTCATGATCGCGAGTTCGGTCAAGGCCGGCGGTGAGCTCATGAACACCACCGATGTCGAGAACTTCCCCGGCTTCCCCGAAGGCGTCATGGGTCCTGACCTCATGGAGCAGTTCGAAAAGCAGGCCCGCCGCTTCGGGACCGAGATCCTCTTCGAGGACGTCGTCGCCGCCGAGCTCGACGGCGGCATCAAGAAACTCACCATCGCCACCGGTGAGGAGTTCCTCGCGCGCGCCGTCATTATCTCGACCGGTTCCGAATACCGCGAGATCGGCCTCCATGACGAGAAGCGGCTTTCCGGGCACGGCGTGAGCTGGTGTGCGACGTGCGACGGGTTCTTCTTCCGTGACCAGGACATCGCCGTCGTCGGCGGTGGCGATTCCGCGATGGAAGAGGCGCTCTTCCTGACCAAGTTCGCGCGCTCGGTCACGGTGATCCACCGCCGCGACACCCTGCGTGCATCGAAGATCATGCAGGACCGCGCCTTCGCTCACGAGAAGATCCGCTTCCTGTGGAACTCGGAGGTGGTGGGCATCCACGGCGCCGAGAAGGTCACGGGCGTCAAGGTAGCCAGCACCGTCGACGGAACCACCACCGACATCGATGTCACAGGGATTTTCGTTGCTATTGGCAACGATCCCCGGGTCGACCTCGTCAAGGACCAGCTGGAACTCACCAGTGAGGGGACCATCGCCGTACAGGGCCGGACGTCCAAGACCTCGCTCCCCGGTGTCTTCGCAGCAGGCGACGTGATCGACCCCACCTACCGCCAGGCCATCACGGCCTCCGGAAGCGGCTGCGTCGCGGCCCTCGACGTGGAGCACTACCTCGCGGACACCGTGAGCGCTTCCCTGACGGCAGCACGGGTGCCGACGCCACCGGCCGAGGCAGTATCCGAATCAGCTTCCCTCTGACCGACCAACCACAAGGAGTATCGCCATGAGCAACGCAAAAGATGTGACGGACGCGTCATTCGACGCAGACGTCCTCAAGGCAAGCAAGCCAGTCATCGTCGATTTCTGGGCGGAATGGTGCGGGCCGTGCCGCATGCTGTCTCCGATCCTCGACGACATCGCGGCTGAGCACGCGGAGAAGGTCGACGTCGTGAAGGTGAACGTGGACGACAACCCCGCGATCGCCGCCAAGTACGGCATCACCTCGATTCCGGCGGTCTACGTCTTCCAGGGTGGCGAGGTCGCAACGACCTCCATCGGAGCCAAGCCCAAGCAGGTCCTGGAGCAGGAATTCGCCGCGTTCATCAACTAACTCCCACGTTGATGGAAGAAGGGCTCGTCGGTTCGCGACGAGCCCTTCTTCGCGTTCAGGGTGAACAGCAACGGCGAAGGCCCTCCGGTGCCCCGAACAGATCGGTCGCAGATCCATCGGAGGTGACCGCTGGGCGGAAGAACGCAGTAACGGCGCCGCCGGTCAGTAGAACCGATTAGGAACAGGTAGAACTGAGCAGGACTCTCCACCCCTGGCGCTCACTGGTGTCGGAGCTCACTGGCGTCAGCGGTCACCGGCTTCGCGCCGGTGGAACGAGCCGCGGACGTTGCCACCGTCCTTCCCGGTAGGCCGAGTGTGGGGAGTCTTCGTAGCGGGGTAGACCTGCCACCTACTCCTACCTGTTGTCGGCCCGGTCGCAGGAGCGGGCAGGAACCAGCACGCCCGCTGTGCCGGCAAGCCCGCGCGCGGTCTGCAGAAGGGACAGGCGAGCCGACCCGCTGACCTCGGCTCGTATTCTTCGGTTGGGAAGCTTTCGGACGGTCCTCCGACCGTTGGTGAGTTCTCGAACACGCCACGGGACGGTCGAAACTGTTGGGCATGTAATCTGCTCGACAGCGGTGGGCTTGGTTCCACGTGAAACCTGTCCGCCTCGGTGGACGAATAAACCTCCTTAAGTTGTATCCGTGATCCTCATTGTCGCTGTGTACGGCGACCGCTGAATGACTGGGCTACCTCTCCTGCTCACGACGGCGGCCGGTCTGCAGGAGGGAAGCCGTGCCCGCCCGCCGGACCCCATTCCTTGCGGCACGAGGCGATCCGAATCGGTAGGGTTCAGTCCGTGTGGCTCCTGATATTTGCGGGCCTCCCTGGGCGTCCGCGAGCCTGGCCAGCACCGGGTTCCCGTGAACCGCAGACAAGAGCGGCGCGACACTGTGCGAAAGCCTTCCGATCAGAATCAGCACGACAGCCCGCACTCGGTGAACGACTGTTTCACGTGGAACAGAGATCGAGAGTTCTGGGTCAAGGGCAGCAGGGGCCGGAGGGAAGGGGCGCGCAGGCCACTGCGAAGAACCTATCACTCGGCTGACACTTGTCCTCAGCTCTTTGGATAGACGCTCCAGTTCGGACGCGCCGGCCGGCCGACGGTCCACACGACTGCCGGTCGCAGATGTTCAAGTCGCACTCAACTGCTAAGGGCCTATAGCCTGCCAACGAGTGCCATCCTCTGACGGAACGAAGATGACCGTGTGCTGTCTACCGTAGGGGCGTCGCAGAGAGCCACCGAGCAGCCTTGCGGAGTCCTACGGGCATCGTGCGGACTTCCGCCCACCAGTACGCATCAGAACACGGGTGAGAGTGAGCCTCGCTTCGCCCGGGAAGCAACCCACCAAAAGGGCCGTGGCGAGTGCAGCGAAGATGGCGCAAGCCGGGCGATCCCTTCAGGCGCTCTGGGCTATGCCCAGTGAGTCCCATGGCACTCGCGCGGGTGCTGTTTCACGTGAAACGGGCACTTTGAGGGCGCTCTACGTGGCGGCACCCGCCCCGCCGGAGCCCCTCGTAGACCGGTTCGGCGCTGGGAGCAAAAGTACTCGGAGCGAGTGATCAGCGCTGCCGCGGCGCAGACCGGAACGCGTCTCCTCCTGGCAGGCGCTCCAGCTCCGCGCCGAAGCGGCAGTTCTGCGCACACGGGGGCGTCGCCCGTCCTCTGGAGCACACCGGCTACCCGCGACAAGCCAGGAGCGTCCAGTGCGCGAAGCGTGTGCCATCCTTCGACAGCGCAGCGGGGCCCTCCGTGAGGAAGCCGTTCGATACCCGACACCCGAGCGGCCCGCATACGGGCTCGTTCCGAGGACACAGCGCATGCTGCAACGGATCCAGGCGCGGTTATGAATCCGGTCGGGTTTCACGTGAAACCTCCAGGTGTCTCCTGTCGCGCGAACCGACTTGGCTCTTGCCGCCCGCCTGCTGAGCACCTTCACCGCTCCTGAACGCGCACGCGGGAGGCACGCACTCGGACGAGGAGTCTTTGCTGAGGCCTACCAACCCGCCCTCCTACTCTTCATCGAGTTCAATGACTTGGTGTGCGCGGTCGATACGCGAGACAATGTCGAGATAGCCGGCTCGAAGGTCCTGGCCTTCGCGTCCGGCGGAGGTCTGAGCGAGGACAGCCGGGAAGTGCGGCTGAATGGTGGATGGGCCTCTCGTGGAGTGAGCCCGTATGTAGAGCAATAGCTCGTTCCCAAGTGCCGAGGGAAGCGTACATCGGCAGTTTCACGTGAAACACCCGGCCGCCATGGGCTCCGAGGAGTTGTCAGCGCTGTGGGGGACGATGAGCAGTTCGACTGGAGGGTACTCCTCGGCCAGCGCTGCCGCGCCAGGTTAGCCGACACCCCGAACCGGCTGGCAGCGCGTTCGGGAAGTCCAGCCTGATCGAATAGGGCAGACCCCAGCCACAGGGGGGGTTTTCCAGCGGCGGTATGGCGGGCCGATATGGAGACTGCAGGCGGCTCCACATCGGCCCCGTTTCACGTGAAACGCGCCTACCCCTGGACGAGCGGATTATTCCGCAGCGGGTGACAGAACTCCAATGATCCTGTTGAGGTCGTCGACGCTGGCGAACTCGATGCTGACGCGCCCCTTCTTGGCCCCGAGGGTGATCTTGACATTCGTATCCAGTCGATCCGAGAGAGACGTTGCAAGGTAGTCCAGTCGCTCGTGCCGGGCACCGTCCCGCGGTGATGTCGGCTTGCTGGGACGGCGCAGGCCACCGCTCAGTGCAACGATCTCCTCGGTCGACCTGACAGACAACCCTTCTGCGACGATCTTCTGCGCCAGCTTCTCCATGTCCGCAGAGTCGCCGAGGCCAAGGAGTGCCCGTGCGTGTCCGGCGGACAGCACGCCCGCAGCAACCCGCCGCTGGACAAGAGGCGGCAGCTTCATCAGACGGATGGTGTTGGAGATCTGCGGTCGAGACCGTCCTAGCCTCCCGGCAAGCTCGTCGTGCGAACAACCGAAGTCTTCGAGCAGCTGCTGATACGCGGCCGCCTCCTCGAGGGGGTTGAGCGCACTCCGATGCAGGTTCTCGAGAAGAGCGTCCCGCAGCAGATCGTCATCGAGCGTGGACCGGATGATGGCGGGGATTGTCTCCATACCGGCCTCGCGCGAAGCACGCCAACGGCGCTCGCCCATAACCAACTCGTACTTCGCCTCACCGTTCTCCTGGGAAGGCCGAACGACTACCGGCTGTAGCACACCGATCTCGCGGATCGAATGGACGAGCTCCGCCAGCTCATCTTCGTTGAACTCCACCCTCGGCTGCTTGCGGTTGGGGTGGATCGCCCCCACGGGGAGTTCAGCGAACGTCGCCCCAGGAACCTCGACCAAGCCGGGCTTCTCGTCTGCGTCCTGAACTGCCTCGCCAGCGGGCGCGTCCTTAATCCCGTCGATCATCTCGTCTTCTCTTGTTTCACGTGAAACAGAGTTCTTCGCGCCAGCGACGACGGCATCAGCAGTTCCAGAACCGGAGGACAGCTCGTCCTGAACGACGCTGTCCACGCCGGGCTCCGCGTCCTGCCCGGACACGGACGGTTTAGTCTGGCTGGTTCGGGAGCGGGTCGCTCCTGCCTCACTCCGAACCGCAGCGCGAGCCTGAGCTTCGTGGCTCGACACGACGGCTACCACGGCGCTCTCACCGCTCGGGCCCTCGGACAGCGCGGGCGCCGCCCCGGCTCGGGCTTCCTCCTCCCTGGACGTCGTGGGCGAGAGCGGCTCGACCTTCGATCCGTCGCGCTTCAGCGGAGGCTTCCGGTTAGACGATTTCGCAACCCGCTTCGTTTGAGCGTCCAGAACATTCTTGTTGATACCACTGCGAAGGGCGGAGGAGTACGAACGAGGCTGCTCGGCGACGTCGTCCTCCGTCACGCGTTCGAAGAAGAGATCGACAGGACGGCCTCCCTGCCGCCTCGAGTTGTCCGAACCACCGCTTGAAGAGATCTCCCGCTCTTCGGGCTCAGGCTCGGGATCCGGCTGAGGCGTCTCGAGGATCTCCTCAGCTGATGCGCTGGGAATGAGGGCTCCCAACCCTCGTCCGAGTCCGCGACGCTTTTCCGCCATGTCATTCCTTCCAAAGTGTTGGAGCATCGCTCCACCGCTACTTCTGATCGTCCGTGAGGACCGGTACTCCGAGGTGTCAGGAGCGCGAGGCGATTTCCGCCGCGGCCTCCTGGTAGGAGAGCGCTCCGCTGGAGGACGGATCGTAGGTCATGACTGTCTGCTGGTAGCTGGGTGCTTCAGAGATCCGCACGGATCTGGGCACTACCGCCTTCAGGACCTCCTGGGGAAAATGCTCGCGCACCTCGGCCGCGACCTGGGCCGCAAGATTGGTACGCCCGTCGTACATCGTCAACAGGATCGTCGATACGGCCAGATCCGCGTTCAGATGCTTCTGGATCATCTCGATGTTCTTCAGCAGCTGACTCAGACCCTCGAGCGCGTAGTACTCGCACTGGATGGGGATGAGGACTTCCTTAGCCGCAACGAATGCGTTGACTGTCAGCAAGCCGAGGCTCGGCGGGCAGTCGATGAACACGAAGTCCAGTCGTGGCTCGCCGTTCTCCTCGCGCGCCTTGGCATACACGTCGATAGCACGACGAAGCCGCTGCTCACGCGCGACCAGCGAGACGAGTTCGATCTCCGCGCCGGCGAGGTGGATGGTCGCAGGAGCGCAGATCAGGTTCGGGACATCAGGGCAGGGAGCAACAACGTCACCCAGCGGTACATCGTCGATGAGGACGTCGTAGATCGAGTCGACATCCGCGTGATGGGCGATGTTGAGCGCCGTCGAGGCGTTGCCCTGGGGATCGATGTCGATCACCAGCACCTGCAGCCCGGCCGTGGCGAGGGCAGCAGCGATGTTGACCGTCGTCGTCGTCTTGCCCACGCCACCCTTCTGGTTGCTGATCGTCATGATCCGGGTGTTCTTCGGCTTGGGAAGGGCCTTGCCCAGGAGTTTCTCACGGCGCTTCGCCTCGCTCGCCAGTTCGCGGCCGAGTGGCGACGACTCGTCCATGGCTTCCATGACGTTCTTCCCCTTCGCCGGCTTCTTCACCGGCGGGCTGTCCACGGCTCCGGAGGGCGCGCTTGCCGTTTCACGTGGAACAACGCCGGTATTTGCCGGGTCCGCAAACGCGCCGGGCTGTATTTCCCGCAGGCCTAAGGCGAGAGGGGACCCGGCCACCAGAAGGGACTCGGAATTCTTCGCGGGGGCGTCCTTGATGGTCACTCAGTTGCTCACTCTCACATGCCAGACGTCGTTATCTACAAGGGTAGCCGCTAGTGCTCGGCAGGTTGGGACGAAGAGCGGTGCGACCAGCAGGACGTCAGGCTCAGGCGAGGCGTACGGGGATTCGAACAACCGTCGTCGGCTCCTCGAGGACGTCGGCGCCGACCGTCACGATCTCCGCGGGTCCTCCGCCGAGCTTCCGAATCAGCTTGCGGGCTTTCTCGATCTCTTCCGCCGCGCTCCGACCCTTGATAGCGAGGACCTGTCCGCCGGCCCTGGTCAGGGGAATCGTCCATCCCGCGAGCGTGGACAGAGCGGAGACCGCACGTGCCGTGACGTAGTTTCCCGACACCTCGCCGACCATCTGCTCCGCGCGGCCCCTGTGGACGACGACGTTGGCCAGGGAGAGATCCTCCACGACCTCCTTCAACCAGGTGACGCGTCGGTCCAGCGGCTCCACCAGGTGCACCTCGAGGTCCGGCCGCGCTATGGCGAGGGCCAGCCCTGGAAGTCCCGCTCCACTGCCCACGTCCACGACGGACGCATCCCGGTCCATCAATTCGGCGACGACAGCACAGTTGAGGACATGCCGCCCCCAGAGACGCGGCACCTCCCTGGGACCGAGGAGCCCACGCTCGATGCCCGAGGAAGCCAGGTGGCCGACGAACCCACGGGCGAGGTCGAGCCGGGAGCCGAAGACCGCCGACGCAGCGACCAGTTCATCGGCCGTCGGCTCGGGGGCGAAACCGGCTGCAGAGGGTGATTCCTCAGTCATCGCTGGGGGATACGACGATGTGCCGGGCCTGGCCCTCGCCCTCGGACTCACTGACGAAGCCGAGGTCGGCGACGACGTCGTGGACGATCTTCCGCTCATAGGCGGACATCGGCGCCAGCGCCACGTCGTCTCCGGTCTCCCTGACCTTCTCGACGGCGTCCTGGGCGATCTTCGTCAGCTCGCCCCCACGGCGGCCGCGATAGCCGTCGACGTCGAGCACGAGACGGGAACGGGCGTCGGTCGCGGTCAGGACGCTGAGTCGGGTCAGCTCCTGGAGCGCTTCGAGCACCTCTCCGTCCCGACCGACCAGTGAGCTCAGGCCAGCGTCGGAACGGTCCTCGGACACGATGGAGATATACGTGCGGCCGCTACGGACCTCGATGTCGATGTCGCCGTCGATATCTGCGATATCCAGGAGTTCCTCGAGGTAGTCAGCGGCGACATCCCCCTCTTCATCGAGCCTGGCTGCCTTGGTCCCGGCGATCGTGTCGCCGTCACCGTGGACCTCCGTGCCGTCCGCGTCCGTCGCGTCGGACTTCGTGCCATCGAGCTCGGGCGTGTGCTCTTCGTTGTCTACCGTCATCGCTTCTTCCTCTTCTTGCGCTGGGGCTGGACACGCTGGCCCCGTGGCTCCGGAACGGATTCGATGGCCGGCTCGGCCTTCCGCTCACCGAGGAGCGGGACCATGGGCAGGCCCTTCTTGGCGCGACGGTCCGCAAGCGCCTTCGCTGCCGGGGATCCGGGCGTGGGCATCCGGCGGATGACGTAGAACTGCTGCGCCATCGTCCACACGTTCGTGGTGGTCCAGTAGACCAGCACACCGATGGGGAAGTTGATGCCACCGACGCCGAACACCAGCGGAAGGATGTAGAGCATGATCTTCTGCTGACGCATGAAGGGACTCTGCATGGCCTCTTCGGACATGTTCTTCGCCATGATCTGCTTCTGCGTGATGAACTGCGATGCCGTCATCGCGATGATCATGAGCAGGGACAGGATGATGACGCTGATGTTCCCGTCGGCGCCGAAGCTGCCGAGGAAGGTGGAGGAGAGCGGCGCACCGAAGATCGTGGCGTTGTCGAACTGGCGGACCGAGTCCGGGGACAGCGCCCCGATCGTGGCTCCCTCGGCGCTGGCGCGGGAGATGCCGTTGAGAACCGTGAACAGGGCGAAGAAGAACGGCATCTGGATGAGGATCGGCAGGCAGGCCGCGAACGGGTTGGTCCCGTGCTTCTTGTACAGGGCCATCTGTTCCTGCGTCATCGCCTGGCGCGAGAGCTGGTCCGTCTTGCCCTTGTACTTCTGCTGGAGCTTGCGGAGATCCGGCTGCAGTGCCTGCATCCCCCGCTGCGCCTTGATCTGCTTGACGAAGACGGGGATCAGGGCGGCGCGGATGACGACGACGAGACCGACGATCGACAGCACCCAGGTCCAGCCGGATGCGGGGTCCATTCCGAGGAACGTGAAGCCCTCGTGGAACATGAACATGATCCACGACACGAGCCACCTGAACGGCGCCAGGATCGTCTCAAAAAAACCCATAATCAGTTAGCTCCTCGAGCCGCGGGGCGGCTTTCGTCATCGGCCGGGATGACCGGATGGTTCAACACAACAATCGAGGGGACCTTCCCTGCAGGGAAGGTCCTGGAACCCGCCGGCACGTGGTCCACGCCGCCGTCGTTCCAGGGGTGGCAGTGCACCAGCCGCCGCGAAGCGAGGCCCAGCCCGCGAACGAATCCGTGAACCGTCACGGCCTCGAGTGCATAGGCGGAACAACTCGGGTAGAAGCGGCACACCGGTCCATACAGCGGAGAGACGACCTTCCGGTACGCGATCAGGAGTCCGATCACAGCCAGGCGAGGCACTCCGATGAGGAAGGCCAGCACACGCGCCGCGACCACCTTCACGATACTCTGCCCTGCCTTTCCGGTGCGTCGGAGCGGTCCAGCCTGCGGGCGACCGCAGCCAGGCAACTCGTGAAGTCCTTCTGCAGGGCCGGCCAATCGCTGTCCGCCGCCGCCGGCAACGCCCGGACGACGACGTCGTACCCGTGGGGGTGGGCGGCGACCCACTCCGCCGAAGCGTGGCGAAGCCTTCGTTTAACGAGGTTGCGGGTAACTGCGTTCCCCACGTTCTTGCCGACGATGAAGCCGACCCTCGAGGGCGCCGAATCCGGTGTCCTGGAGCCGTATAGCACGACGTTCCGGCGCCCTGATCGGGCACCGGAACGTACGGTACGTGCAAAATCCGCTGCCGTCCGCACCCTGTGGATCATCGGAAGCACTGGGGATTCCTGTTCATTGTCGAAGGAAGGAGCCCGATGCCGTCGCGATCACCCGAAGGACGCATGGCGTGGGAGGAACCGCTTATGCCGAGAGTTCGGTACGGCCCTTGCCACGGCGTGCCGACAGGATGGCACGACCTGCACGGGTGCGCATGCGAAGACGGAAACCGTGCTTCTTGGCACGACGGCGGTTATTCGGCTGAAAAGTCCGCTTGCTCACTGTAGTTACTCCAGAACGATCTTGAGATGCGTCCGGCCCATTGCAACAAGGGGGAAGAACAGACTGACGCGATGAAGGTGTACATCCGACATTCGCGGAGGAGCTGTCACATCCCGAGGCCTCTTAGTACCCGGAAAAACCTGTGATGGCATGCGAAATGCAGACGTGTTGGACTACATAACGTTAGGGGACGCAGCTCTGGGGCGTCAAACTCGCCGCTGTGGGCCTGTGGGCTACTTTTCCCACTGCCTGTGGACAACCGGCGTCCAAATCACACTACACGCATCGCCGCGGGGTCCGCGTGAGACCCTTCACAGTGCCCGTCCTGCCGCGCCAGTCCGCTATCTTCTGCAGTTTTCATCCTCTAGTCTTGGCTCTGGTCCGTTTATCCACGACATGTGCACAACCCTGTGGAGAACGGACCTTTTCGAGCGGTTGTGCAGCCAAGAGGGGTTTTTTCGTGGGTACAGATGAGGTAAACGACGTCGGGAGCTCCTGGCGTAAAGTCATCCGGACCCTCGAACAGGACGATCGCGTCACTCCGCGACAGCGCGGCTTCATGGTGCTCGCCCAGGCCCAGGGCCTCATCGGAACCACCATGCTGATCGCCGTCCCCAACGAACTGACGCGCGAAGTACTCCAGACCCAGCTCAAGGCAGCCCTCGACGAGGCACTGCGGAACGTCTTCCGGGAAGACATCCAGTGCGCGTTCGTCATCGACCCCGAGCTGACCCCCGTCGCCGAGGAGGTTCCCGAGCAGGAACCCGAGCCGGTCTCGCCGGAACCCAAGGGTGAGGCGAAGCCGTCCCCTACTCCTCCCAGCAACTCGCACGAGTTCGGCCGGCTCAATCCGAAGTACATCTTCGACACCTTCGTCATCGGATCCTCGAACCGATTCGCACACGCAGCAGCGGTCGCCGTCGCCGAGGCACCGGCGAAGGCCTACAACCCGCTGTTCATCTACGGTGATTCCGGGCTGGGCAAGACGCACCTCCTCCACGCCATCGGGCACTATGCGCGTCACCTCTACACCGGCATCCGTGTGCGCTACGTGAATTCCGAGGAGTTCACCAACGACTTCATCAACTCGATCCGCGATGACGAGGGCTCGAGCTTCAAGCAGACCTACCGCAACGTGGACATCCTGCTGATCGACGACATCCAGTTCCTCTCCGGCAAGGACCGGACCATGGAGGAGTTCTTCCACACCTTCAATGCGCTGCACAACCACAGCAAGCAGGTGGTCATCACCTCCGACCTCCCACCGAAGCAGCTCATCGGGTTCGAGGAGCGCATGCGGTCCCGTTTCGAGTGGGGCCTCCTGACGGACATCCAGCCGCCGGAACTGGAGACCCGCATCGCCATCCTGCGCAAGAAGGCGATCAGCGACAGCCTCAGCGCGCCCGACGACGTCCTGGAGTACATCGCCTCGAAGATCGCGACGAACATCCGTGAACTCGAGGGGGCCCTGATCCGGGTCACCGCCTTCGCGAGCCTGAACCGCCAGCAGGTCGACGTGAACCTCGCCGAGATCGTGCTGAAGGACCTCATCTCGGACGACGGCGCGCAGGAGATCACCTCGACCGTGATCATGGCGCAGACCGCGGACTACTTCCAGATCAGCATGGAGGAACTCTGCAGCAAGTCGCGTACGAGGACCCTGGTCACCGCGCGGCAGATCGCGATGTACCTGTGCCGGGAGCTGACGGACATGTCCCTGCCGAAGATCGGGCAGGAACTCGGCGGCCGGGACCACACCACCGTCATCCACGCCGACAGGAAGATCCGCGAACTGATGGCAGAGCGCCGTGCGATCTTCAACCAGGTCACGGAGTTGACCAACCGGATCAAGCACAAGCAACGCGAAGCCTGACGACCCCCTGCGCTGTCCCACCGTAATTAACAGGTGTGGACACAGCTGTGGATAACCAGGGGCACATCACCGCGCAACCTGAGGAAAAACCACCTCCTGCCTGTGGATCCCCGAAATGACAAGGATTCCGCCCACAGCCGCCTCCTGCCGGCCGTCGGCCGTCCCCACAGCTTGTCCACAGGGAGGATCCGCACCGGCGAGCCGCCCAGCCGACTTATCCACAGAATCCACAGCAGTTATTAACACTACGAACCTTAAACTTCAAAAGCTCGTCAAATAACATTCCACGTTCCGTTCGACCCCGCCCGCCGAGCTCCCGGGCCTGCTGCGCAGCCCCGCTACCCGGCTAAGCTTTCACCCAGTAGGGTTGTAGTTCCCCGTGCCCGGGCTCTTCCGTGGACGATTCGACCCACCATCCGCCAGCGATTCGCAGGTGGCTGTTTTTTTGATCTGGCGAAAGGCGGCACTGCTCCGTGAAATTCAGAGTTGAACGGGACGTACTTGCGGAGGCTGTGTCCTGGACCGCCCGCTCGCTGTCACCGCGCCCGCCCGTACCTGTGCTCGCCGGCCTGCTCATCAAGGCCGAAGGAGGCTCCCTGAGCCTCGCCAGCTTCGACTACGAGATCTCCGCGCGCCTCGAGATCGCAGCGGATGTCCTCGAGGAAGGCACCATCCTCGTCTCGGGGCGGCTGCTCGCCGATATCTGCAGGAGTCTTCCCTCCGCACCGGTGGAGGTGGCGACCGATGGCTCGAAGGTGACCCTGACGTGCCGCAACAGCCGCTTCAACCTCGCCACCATGCCCGAGGGCGAATACCCCGAACTGCCGAAGCTCCCGGCCGTGAGCGGTGTCGTCGACGGCGATGCCTTCTCCCAGGCCGTCTCCCAGGTGATCATCGCGGCCAGCCGTGACGACACGCTGCCCATCCTGACGGGTGTCCGCATGGAGATCGAGGACGACCTGATCACTCTCCTCGCCACGGACCGCTACCGGCTCGCCCTCCGTGAGGTCTCCTGGAAACCGACCACTCCGGGGATCTCCACCAGTGCCCTGGTCAAGGCGAAGACGCTCAACGAGGTCGCCAAGACCCTCGGCGGCGCCGGCGACCTGAACATCGCCTTCTCCGACGACTCCGAACTCATCGGCTTCGAATCGGGCGGGCGCCGCACCACGTCGCTGCTCGTCGACGGCGACTACCCGAAGATCCGTTCGCTCTTCCCGGACACCACACCCATCCACGCCACGGTGCGGACCAGTTCCCTGGTGGAGGCCGTCCGCCGCGTCTCCCTCGTCGCCGAACGGAATACTCCCGTCCGGCTCGCGTTCACGGACGGCCAGGTCACACTCGATGCCGGTACGGGAGAGGACGCACAGGCGTCCGAGGCCATCGAGGCAGTCCTCGACGGCGACGACATCACGGTCGCCTTCAATCCGCATTACCTGAGTGAGGGCCTGGGCGCGTTCAACAGCCCCTACGTCCGGTTCTCCTTCACCTCACCGCCCAAGCCCGCGGTGATCTCGGCCCAGGATGACGCCTCCGGCGAGGACAGGGAAGACTATAAGTACCTGCTGATGCCCGTGCGGCTGCCCAACCAGTAACCGCCCGGCAGGCACACCGACTGGCCGGACCGGCAGCCGGACATATCGTCAGAAAGAGAACCTCATGCACATCGGCCTCATTGGACTCGGAAAAATGGGATTCAACATGAGGGAGCGGCTGCGGGAGAAGGGCATCGAGGTCACGGGCTTCGACCGGAACCCCGACCTCACCGATGTGTCGAGCCTCGATGAACTGGTCGCCGCTCTTCCCGCACCGCGGATCGTCTGGGTCATGGTTCCGGCCGGCCAGATCACCGACGGCGTCGTCAAGGACCTCTCCGAGGTCCTTGCCAAGGGCGACCTGGTCATCGACGGAGGCAACTCCAAGTTCACCGATGACCAGATCCACGCCACCCTCCTTGCCCAGAAGGGCATCAGCTTCCTCGACTGCGGTGTCTCCGGCGGCGTCTGGGGGCTCGAGAACGGCTACGGCCTGATGGCGGGCGGCAGCCGGGAAGATGTGGAACGGGCCATGCCCATCTTCGACGCACTCCGTCCCGAGGGTGATCGGGCCGAGAGTTTCGTCCACGTGGGTGACGTCGGGGCGGGGCACTACGCGAAGATGGTCCACAACGGCATCGAGTACGGGCTGATGCAGTCCTACGCCGAGGGTTACGAACTGCTCGAGGCCAAGGACATCGTGAAGGACGTCCACGGCACCTTCGCTGCCTGGCAGAAAGGCACGGTCGTCCGCTCCTGGCTGCTCGACCTCCTCGTCAAGGCGTTGCAGGAGGACCCCGGGCTGTCGAAGATCGCCGGCTATGTGGAGGATTCCGGTGAGGGCCGATGGACCGTCGAGGAAGCGATCGCCAATTCCGTTCCGGCACCTGCCATCACCGCCGCACTGTTCGCCCGGTTCGCATCACGGCAGGAGGACTCGCCGTCGATGAAGATGGTGTCGGCGCTCCGCAACCAGTTCGGCGGCCATGCTGTGAAGCCCGCTCAGCCGAAACCCGAGTAAGTGGTCTCCGGTGTACGTTGAGCACCTCTCGCTCACCGGGTTCCGGAGCTACGGGCAGCTCGATACGGCGATCGAACGCGGCGTCACGGTCTTCGTGGGACCGAACGGCGTGGGAAAGACCAACATCGTCGAGGCCATCGGCTACCTGGCCACGCTCTCGTCCCATCGCGTCAGCACCGACAGGCCGCTCATCGCCTTCGGGGAGGAGCGCGCGATCATCCGCGGCAGGTTCGTCCGGGGATCCCAGCGCACCAGTGTCGAGGTGGAGATCAACGCGGAGGCGGCGAACCGGGCCCGGATCAACAGGTCCAATCCGGTGCGGGCCCGTGATGCCGCCGGGATCCTGAAGACCGTCCTGTTCGCTCCCGAGGACCTGTCGCTGGTGAAGGGCGACCCGTCGGGACGCCGCCGGTACCTCGACGACGTCATGGTCTCCCTCCTCCCGCACCAGTCCGCGTTGCGTGCCGACTACGAGCGCGTCCTCAAGCAGCGCAACGCCCTCCTCAAATCGGCCCGGGCTGCCGGCAGGTTCTCGACCGCCCACGAGGCCACGCTCGATGTGTGGGATCAGCACCTGGCAGAGACCGGGGCCCGGCTCCTGTCGGCCCGCATCGTCCTCGTCGACCAGCTCCGCCCGCACGTGGAGCGGGCGTACAAGGAACTGACGGACGGCTCGAAGCGCGCGGAGATCGCCTACGTCTCGAGCGTGTCGTCGTCGCAGGACCTCGCCGGTGACGACGGTCCGGATACCGGACACAGCCGTTCCGAGGAGGGGCTGCGGGACCTCACCCTGACCGAGCTGACCGAGCTGTTCCTCGCCGGCCTCCTGCGCCACCGCAAGAAGGAGCTCGAGAGGGGAATCTCCCTCGTCGGTCCGCACCGCGACGAGCTCGATCTGCTCCTGGGGAAGGCGCCGGCGAAGGGCTACGCATCGCACGGTGAGACCTGGTCGATGGCGCTGGCCCTGCGGCTAGCCTCGTACTACCTGCTGCTCGAGGAGGACCACACACCCGGAGGCAATCCGGTCCTGATCCTCGACGACGTCTTCGCAGAACTCGATGCCCAGCGCCGTACCCGCCTCGCCGCCATCGTCGCCCCCGCGGAACAGGTGCTGGTCACGGCCGCCGTCGGCGACGACATCCCCGCAGCGCTCCTCGGCCGGCAGATCCGGGTCGTGCCGGGTGGCATCGAGGCACCGGACGACGTCAGTGGGGACATCGGCAGCCACGACCGCGACACTTCCTCCCCCGGTGCAGGAGGACCGCATGTCTGACGACCGCCCGGACGACGAGGCCCCGGTGCAGGACGGCCCGGACCAGCCAGGGGCCCGGGACTTTCCCGAGCAGGATGCCCCGCAGGCCCTCCTCAACAGGCTCCGCAGCGCATCCCAGGCCAGGGGCACCCCTCGCGAGGCGGTGTCGAAGCGGACAGCGAAGGCGCCGAAGCGCCGGTACTCGCCCGAGCCCGTGTACGGCGGACGGGATCCCGAAGGCGTGGGGAACGTGTTCTCGCGGATGCTCGCGGAACGGGGCTGGAAATCACCCGTGGCGATCGGTTCGGTGCTCTCACGCTGGGACGAGATCGTGGGAGCAGACATCGCCGCGCACTGCGTCCCCGAGAGCTTCGACGCCGACACCGTCCTGGTCAGGTGCGACTCGACCGCCTGGGCGACGCAGCTGCGCCTCATCACGCCGCAGGTGCTGCAGAGGTTCGAGGCCGAACTGGGCGCCGGCGTCGTCACGCGGCTCTCCGTCGTCGGGCCGGCGGCTCCGAGCTGGCGCAAGGGCGGGCGTTCCGTCAAGGGACGAGGCCCACGCGATACGTACGGATGACCCGGAGCACCGATCGCTGCGCCCGCTGAATGGCCTGTAGCGCAACTGGGGGTCCGCCCGGCGTATCCGTCCTCATGGAAGGACCCTCTATCGGCTCTGGCGGCGCTTTATTGGCCAGTGAGGGGGTGTTCGTGCGGGATTGCAGGCCTCCACAGGGTAGAATGGGACGAGATCGTTTTGGTCCATCCAGTTGAGGAGCCGTCTACGCCTGTGGCACACGAGAACGAGTTGAATGCAAGTGATGTGTTGATCGGCGAAGGCGAGTCCCCGATCCTGGAGGCGGCCACCGAACACGCATACGGTGCCAATGAGATCACGGTGCTGGAGGGCCTCGAAGCGGTCCGCAAGCGCCCGGGCATGTACATCGGATCGACCGGACCACGGGGTCTGCACCACCTCGTGTACGAAGTGGTGGACAACTCGGTCGACGAGGCACTGGCCGGCTACTGCGACCACATCCAGGTCACGCTCCAGGCGGACGGCGGCGTCAAGGTCGTCGACAACGGCCGCGGCATCCCCGTGGACATGCACCCCACCGAGGGACGCCCCACCGTCGAAGTGGTCATGACCATCCTCCACGCCGGCGGCAAGTTCGGCGGCGGCGGGTACGCGGTATCGGGCGGCCTGCACGGCGTCGGCATCTCGGTGGTCAACGCCCTGTCCAAGCGGGTCGAGACGGAAGTGCGGCGCCAGGGCCACGTGTGGCGCCAGTCGTTCGGCGACGGCGGCAAGCCGGTGGGCGAGTTGAGGAAGGGCGAGGAGACCGCCGAGACGGGCACCACCCAGACGTTCTATCCCGACGACTCCATCTTCGAGAGCACCGAGTTCGACTTCGAGACCCTGCGGGCGCGGTTCCAGCAGATGGCGTTCCTCAACAAGGGGCTGCGCATCACGCTCACCGACGAGCACGTCGACGAGGTCGAGGACGAGGTCACGGTCGAGACCGGCGAGGACTCCACGCCCAAGCACCGCGAGGTGGAGTATCTCTACGAGAACGGTCTG
Organism: Arthrobacter sp. NPDC092385; assembly: GCF_044755105.1. Taxonomy (NCBI): domain Bacteria; kingdom Bacillati; phylum Actinomycetota; class Actinomycetes; order Micrococcales; family Micrococcaceae; genus Arthrobacter; species Arthrobacter sp. NPDC092385. The sequence continues at coordinate 142,568 of NZ_JBIVQL010000005.1, read as the reverse complement.
CTCGACTACGTCCGGCACCTGAACTCCTCGAAGCGGGTCGATGTCATCCACGAGGACATCATCGCGTTCGAGACCGAGACCCCCGACCGCACCATGTCCGTGGAGATCGCCCTGCAGTGGACCTCGGCCTACTCGGAGAGCGTGCACACCTACGCGAACACGATCAACACGCATGAGGGTGGAACGCACGAGGAAGGCTTCCGTGCAGCCATGACCACCCTGATCAACAAGTACGCGCGCGAGAAGAACATCATCAAGGAGAAGGACGACAACCTCACGGGTGACGACATCCGCGAGGGACTCACCGCGGTCATCTCCGTGAAGCTCTCCGAGCCGCAGTTCGAGGGCCAGACGAAGACGAAGCTCGGCAACTCGGAGGTGAAGGGCTTCGTGCAGCGCGTCGTCAGCGACCAGCTGGGCGACTGGCTCGAGCGCAACCCGGGGCCCGCGCGGGACGTCATCCGCAAGTCGATCCAGGCGTCGCAGGCGCGCCTCGCGGCCCGCAAGGCCCGCGAATCGACGCGCCGCAAGGGCCTCCTCGAGTCCGGCGGCATGCCGGGCAAGCTCAAGGACTGCCAGTCCAAGGACCCGGCGCGGTCGGAGATCTACATCGTGGAGGGTGACTCGGCCGGTGGTTCCGCCGTCCGCGGGCGCAATCCCGAGACGCAGGCCATCCTGCCCCTGCGCGGGAAGATCCTGAACGTGGAGCGCGCGCGCCTCGACCGGGCCCTCGGCAACAGCGAGGTCCAGGCCATGATCACGGCGTTCGGTGCCGGCATCGGCGAGGACTTCAACGTCGAGAAGGCCCGGTACCACAAGATCGTGCTGATGGCCGATGCTGACGTGGACGGCCAGCACATCACCACCCTGCTGCTCACGCTGCTGTTCCGCTACATGCGGCCGCTGATCGAGAACGGTTTTGTCTACCTGGCGCAGCCGCCGCTGTACCGCATCAAGTGGTCCAACGCGAAGCACGACTACGTGTTCAGCGACCGTGAGCGTGACGAGGTCATCAAGATCGGCCTGGCCAACAACCAGAGGCTGCCCAAGGACAACGGCATCCAGCGGTACAAGGGCCTCGGTGAGATGGACTACACGGAACTGTGGGAGACCACCATGGATCCGGACCATCGCACGCTGCTCCAGGTGACCATGGACGATGCCGCCGCCGCGGACCAGGTGTTCTCGGTGCTGATGGGCGAGGACGTCGAGTCCCGCCGCAACTTCATCCAGCAGAACGCCAAGGACGTGCGTTTCCTGGATATCTAGTGTGTGTCTCCGGCATTCTGCCGGCGCAACGAAATAAGAGCGGACTTAGGGTCCCTGCCCGAGCTTGCGAGGGAAAGGGAAGAAGTTCGATCGAGCGCCTACACAGAATGTCGGAGCCACCCACGGCTCGGTCACGCGGTATCGCAGGACACAGACATGACGAACGGAACTGATTCATGAGTGACGACAACACCGGCAACGGACCGGACGAGCCCATCGAGGGCGAGGTCCTGACGGACCGCGTCGAGCAGGTCGACCTCCAGACGGAGATGCAGCGGTCCTACCTGGACTACGCGATGGCCGTCATCGTCGGCCGGGCCCTGCCCGACGTGCGCGACGGCCTCAAGCCCGTGCACCGCCGCGTGCTCTACGCCATGTTCGACGGCGGCTACCGGCCGGACCGCTCGTTCAACAAGTGCGCCCGCGTCGTGGGCGAGGTGATGGGCCAGTACCACCCGCACGGTGACTCCGCGATCTACGACGCCCTGGTCCGCCTGATCCAGGACTGGACCATGCGCTACCCCCTCGCGCTCGGCCAGGGCAACTTCGGTTCACCCGGCAACGACGGCGCCGCAGCGCCCCGGTACACGGAAACCAAGATGGCCCCGCTCGCGATGGAAATGGTGCGGGACATCGACGAGGAGACCGTCGATTTCCAGGACAACTACGACGGCAAGAACCAGGAACCGACGATCCTGCCGTCGCGCTTCCCGAACCTGCTCGTCAACGGGTCCTCCGGCATCGCCGTGGGCATGGCCACGAACATCCCGCCGCACAACCTGCGCGAGGTCGCGGACGGTGTGCAGTGGTACCTGGAGAACCCCGACGCAACGAAGGAAGAGCTGCTCGAAGCCCTGATCGTCCGCATCAAGGGACCGGACTTCCCGACCGGCGCGCAGATCCTCGGCCACAAGGGCATCGAGGACGCGTACCGGACCGGACGCGGCTCGATCACCATGCGCGCGGTCGTCAACGTCGAGGAGATCCAGAACCGGACCTGCCTCGTCGTCACCGAACTGCCCTACCAGGCGAACCCGGACAACCTCGCGATCAAGATCGCGGAACTCGTCAAGGACGGCAGGATCAGTGGCATCGCCGACCTCCGTGACGAGACCTCGGGGCGCACGGGCCAGCGCCTCGTGATCGTGCTCAAGCGCGACGCCGTCGCCAAGGTCGTGCTGAACAACCTCTACAAGCACACGCAGCTGCAGGACAACTTCAGCGCCAACATGCTCGCCATCGTCGACGACGTCCCCCGCACGCTGAGTCTGGACGCGTTCATCCGCCACTGGGTGAACCACCAGCTCGAGGTCATCGTCCGCCGCACCCGGTACCGCCTGCGCAAGGCGGAGGAGGAAGCCCACATCCTGCGCGGCCTCCTGAAGGCGCTCGACGCCCTGGACGAGGTCATCGCCCTGATCCGTGCCTCCTCCACCACGGAGCAGGCACGCGACGGGCTCATGGGACTGCTCTCCATCGACGAGCTGCAGGCCACCGCCATCCTGAACATGCAGCTGCGGCGCCTCGCCGCCCTCGAACGGCAGAAGATCCAGGACCGCCACACGGAACTGGAGTCGATGATCACCGAGTTCAACCGGATCCTCGCCTCCGAGGACGTGCAGCGCGGCATCGTCAGCACGGAACTGGCGGAGATCGTCGGCAAGTTCGGCGACGACCGGCGGACCGAGATCCTCATGGGCTACGACGGGGACATGAGCATGGAGGACCTGATCCCCGAGGAGGAGATGGTCGTCACCATCACCCGCGGTGGCTACGTCAAGCGCACGCGCAGCGACAACTACCGCCAGCAGGCACGCGGCGGGAAGGGCATCAAGGGAGCCCAGCTGCGGGGCGACGACGTCGTCGAGCACTTCTTCGTCACGACCACGCACCACTGGCTGCTGTTCTTCACGAACCTCGGCCGGGTCTACCGCGCGAAGGCGTACGAGCTGGTGGAGGCCGCACGTGACGCCAAGGGACAGCACGTGGCGAACCTCCTGGCCTTCCAGCCCGACGAGACCATCGCCCAGGTCCTGGACCTGCGTGACTACCAGCAGTCCCCCTACCTGGTCCTCGCCACCAAGCGCGGCCTGGTGAAGAAGACGCGCCTCGAGGACTACGACACGAACCGGACCGCCGGCGTGATCGCGATCAACCTCCGCGACAACGACGAACTCGTCTCGGCACAGCTCGTGTCCGGTGATGACGACATCATGCTCGTCTCGCGCAAGGGACAGTCGCTGCGCTTCACGGCCGACGACGACGCCCTCCGGCCCATGGGGCGCGCGACGTCGGGCGTGACCGGCATGAAGTTCCGCGAGGACGACGAGCTGCTCGCCGCCAACGTCGTGACGGACGACTCCTACGTCTTCATCGTGACCGAGGGTGGTTTCGCGAAGCGCACGAAGGTGGACGACTACCGTGTCCAGGGCCGCGGCGGCCTCGGCATCAAGGTGGCGAAGCTGGCAGAGGAGCGCGGGGACCTCGTGGGCGCCCTCGTGGTGCAGGAAGAGGACGAGGTGCTCGTCGTCATGGGTGGCGGCAAGGTCGTCCGTTCCGCCGTCGCCGGTGTACCGGCCAAGGGACGCGACACGATGGGCGTCATCTTCGCGAAGCCCGACAAGGCCGACCGCATCATCGCCGTGGCCCGCAACAGTGAGCGCAGCGTCGCCGTCGAGGAAGGCCTCATCGAGGACCCGTCCGAGGCCAGTCCCGACGTCGACGTGATCGATACGGTCACGCCGCAGGAGGATCCCGCAGAGTTCACAGCCGATGAAGTACGGTTGTCGACAGAGGAAACGGCTGAGCCTGACGCTGAGTCGCCCGAACACGGAGGTAGCGAGTGAGCTCGGCCAACACCAACCCGCGGTCGTCCAGTGGACAAGTGCGCGCTCCCGGGGCACCGCCGCGCGTGAACGCTCCTGCACGTCCCGCCCAGCGCCCTGCATCCGCGGGCCAGAGCGGGCGTCCGACGCAGCGCCCGGGGCTCGTGAAGCCGGCGCCGAAGGCGAAGGCCCGCAAGGCCCGCCTGCTCGTCAGCAAGGTGGACCCGTGGTCCGTGCTGAAGATGTCGTTCCTGCTGTCGGTCGCCCTCGGAATCGTGACCGTCGTCGCGGCGATCGTGATCTGGACCGTCCTGGACCTCACGGGTATCTTCGACGGCGTCAACGACCTCCTGAGTGAGATCGCCGGGTCGGAGAGCGGCGGGTTCGACCTGCGGCAGTTCGCCTCGCTGACACAGGTGGTCTCCTTCGCCACGATCATCGCCGTGGTGAATGTCGTGCTCCTCACGGCGCTCGCGATGCTTGCGGCCGTGCTCTACAACATCTCGTCCGCCCTGGTCGGCGGTATCGGCGTCACGCTGACCGACGACTAGTGCACCGGCCTCTCGGCGCCCTCCGGGCGATTTGAGAAATGCCGAGCCACTACTGTAAAGTCGTATCTCGGCCCGAAGAGGTATCGGGGCGTATAGCTCAGGCGGTTAGAGCGCTTCGCTGATAACGAAGAGGTCCCAGGTTCAAGTCCTGGTACGCCCACGGATCCACCACTCGCAGGAGACTGCAAGGAGACTGTTGTGAAGAAGTTGCTCATCGCGGCAGCGGCTGCAGCCGGTGTCCTCGTGTACAAGCAGTGGCAGGATTCACAGAAGAGCAAGAGCGTCTGGAGCAATGCGACGGACGACGTAGCCTAGCAAGGAGCACGGTCCGGGTATACTGGACCAGGCTCATTTCGGGGGCATGGCGCAATTGGTAGCGCACCTGCTTTGCAAGCAGGGGGTTCGGGGTTCGAGTCCCCGTGCCTCCACCGAAGGGAAAGTCCCGGTCATCGACCGGGACTTCCTGCGTTAAGCGCCGGTGCCGAGCTTCCGGCCGTGTGCAATAGGGTGGCCCAGTGATCATCTTCCTCTCGATCCTGGGTGTCATCGGGGTCTCTGCCTCCGGGCCCATCATGGCCGCCACGGCCGCACCGGTGCTGGCCATCGCCTTCTGGCGGAACCTGCTCGGTGCCGCGCTCATGGGAGGCCCTGCCGTCCTGTCCAAGCGGGCCGAGTTCGCGGCTCTCACGGGGGCAGACTACCGCCGGCTGGCGGTCGCAGCCGTGGCGCTGGCCCTCCACTTCGTCTGCTTCATCACCGCCCTCAAGCTCACGTCCGTGGCTGCAGCGACGGCTCTCGTCTGCCTCCAGGTGGCGTGGATCGCGCTGTTCAATGCGGTGCTCGGCACACAGGCATCGCGAGCGGTGGTCGCCGGGCTCGGTGTCGCCTTCATCGGTGTCGTCGTCATCACCGGGTTCGACCTCTCGCTTTCGCGGGACGCGCTCCTCGGCGACGTGCTGGCCCTTGCCGGAGGGGCGCTGGCAGGTGTCTACCAGATGGCCGGGGCATCGGCCCGGAGGACGATGTCCACGGGCACCTACACCACCCTCTGCTACGGAGCCTGCGCCGTGATCCTGCTGGCACTCTGCGCACTCACCGGGCAGCCCATCGTGGGATTCACCCCCGCCGCCTGGGCCGGCATCTTCACTGTGACCCTTCTGGCGCAGATCATGGGTCACTCGGTCTTCAACCATCTCCTCGCCGTCATGAGCCCGCTCGTGGTCTCCATGATCATCCTGCTGGAGATCCCCGGAGCGGCGATCCTCGCGGCCGTATTCCTCGGCGAGAAGCTTCCGGCAGGAACCTATGGCGGTCTGGTGCTGATCCTCGTCGGCCTTGCCGTGGTGATCCGCGGCCAGCAGCGGCTCAAGGGGTCCCGCAGGCCCCTGGGGGATCAGACGGCTGCGGTATCCCCTCCCGTGCTCGGTGAACAATAGCTCATGAGGAATATGCCGAGTGAAGCATAAAGCGGGCAACGAAAAGGACCCCCGGCTTCAGGCCGGGGGTCCTTTCCGATCTGCCGTGGAATCAGGCCTTGGGCTCGTCCGTCGGCTTCGCCGCGTGCTTGGCCGAATCGGTCACGTTCTTCGTCGTGTCGGCGACGGTCTGTGCTGCGCCCGCTGCCTTGTTCTTGCCGTCGTCGGTCGCATCGTCGGACTTCGCAGCGCGTTCAGCGGCTTCCTTGACCTCTGCGACGACGTCCTTCGCTTCCTGCGTCTTCTCGGCGGAGACAGGTGCGGACGTGGCCTTGATCGGTGCGGGAGTCTTCCACGGGTCTTCGACCGGCTTGGAAGCCCGCCAGGCCGCGAGACCGGCGACGATGGCCGATGCGAGAACGCCGAAGATCAACCATCCCTTGCCGGACTTGCGTGCCTGGCTCTTCTTGAGGTCCTTCGACGCCTGGAGGGTTGCTGCGACGAGGCGCTTCTGGGCGTTCTTCACGGCCTTCTTGTCGCCGGTCACCTTGATGACCGCCTTCTCCACCACCGGGGGCACGGTGGCCCCTGCGAGGGAGCGGGAGGCACTGTCTGCTGCTTCACCGAGCTTGGCGGACATGGCCGGCAGGTACTCGTCGACGACCTTGAGCTTGGCCGAGTTCAGTGCGGGGGCTGCCTTGTCGAGCGTTCCCTGGATCTTCGGGGTGGTCTCGTCGATCACCTGGGTGATGCGGGGTCCCACCCTGTCGATCCGGTCCTGGATGAGGGGGGTGACGACGGCGATGCCACCGGAAACCCCTTCCGTCGCTTTGCGGACCGTGTCCTGCAGAGCCGGTCCTGCCGTCTCTATGCCCTTGTCCCATCGGGGCTTGGCCCAACCGTAGGCGGCGTCGACATGCGGCGATGCCCAAGCGCGCGCCGCGGCTACACCGGCAGCGAATGCTGCTCCGATGGCGACGGTCTCCTCCAGATCATGGCTGGCGCGTACGTTGTTCTTCACAAAAACCTCCAGGGGGTGGTTACTCGTTTTGATCAGCCTACGTTGCATAGGTGGCAGGTGCTATCGGTGCCCCGCGCCGGAGCCGGCATCGTGGGGCCGTTTCACTGTGCGCGGAATGTGACTCCTCCAGCTTATTGTCAGGACCCGCGTGAAAGAATGGCGCAATGACTGCTATCCCAACCGCAAAAGCGACCATCCACACCAACCAGGGCGACATCGAGGTCAATCTCTTCGGCAATCATGCGCCGAAGACCGTGAAGAACTTCGTAGGACTCGCCACGGGCGAGATCGCCTGGACCCACCCGCAGACCGGGGAGGAGAGCAACGCCCCCCTCTACAGCGGGACGATCTTCCACCGCATCATCAAGGACTTCATGATCCAGGGTGGAGATCCCCTGGGCCAGGGCATCGGCGGCCCGGGCTACAAGTTCGACGACGAGATCAATCCGGACCTGAACTTCAACGAGCCGTACAAGCTGGCCATGGCGAACGCCGGCCTGCAGGGTGGACGCGGAACGAACGGCTCGCAGTTCTTCATCACATCCGTACCCACGACCTGGTTGCAGGGCAAGCACACCATCTTCGGTGACGTCACCGACGAGGAATCACGCAAGGTGGTCGACAAGCTGAACGCCATCGGCACCGATATGAGGGACAAGCCCCTCGAGGACGTCGTCATCGAGAGCATCACCGTAGAACAGCTCTGACCGAATGTCCTACGGGGTCCCCGCGCCCGACGCCGGCAGCCAGCAGGCGCCCGTCTGCCCTCGGCACACCGACCGCGTCAGCTATGTGAGGTGCCAGCGGTGTGGGCGTCCGGCGTGCGCGGAGTGCCAGCGTCCCGCTGCCGTCGGGTTCCAGTGCGTGGACTGCGTGCGTGAGCAGGCTGCCCGCGCGCCGGTCCGCAGGAACGCCTTCGGCGGCGTCGCGCGCGGGGACACCCCCATCACCTACACGCTGATCGGCCTCTGCGTGCTGGTGTTCCTGCTCCAGCTCGTGGTGCCCGGGCTCACGCGGACCTTCGCCTACGCACCGGTGTTCACCGCCGGTGCCGGTGGGGTCATCCCTGCCGAACCATGGCGGATGCTCACAGCGGCCTTCCTCCACTCGCAGGGTTCCTTCCTGCACATCGCCTTCAACATGTATGCGCTGTACGTCCTGGGGAAGGTACTCGAGCCCGCGATGGGCCGTGCGCGGTTCCTGGCCCTGTACCTCGTCTCCGCGGTCGGGGGGTCCCTCGGTGTCCTCCTGCTGAGCTCGCCGATGCAGTACGTCGTCGGTGCTTCCGGCGCGGTCTTCGGGCTCTTCGGCGCCCTGTTCATCGTCCAGCGGAAGCGCGGCGGGGACATACGGCAGATCGTCGTCCTCATCGCCGTCAACGCCGTGCTGGGGTTCGTGGTCCCGGGGATCGCCTGGCAGGCGCATCTGGGCGGACTGCTCGCGGGTGCTGCCTGTGCAGCCGTCATCGCGTACGCACCGCGGGGACCGCGGCAGGCACGCCTGCAATGGCTCGGCCTGGGCGTCGTCGTCGCTCTGCTCGGGCTCCTGACCTTCGTGGGAGTCTCCCGGCTTCCCATCTAGCAAGGCATGTACCAGTGAGGGGCCGGCACATCGCGTGCCGGCCCCTCACTGTGTTTTCCACACCCCTTATCCACACCGGGGATAACTTACACACATGTAATTCCACACCTGTGGATAAGCAGGGCCCGGAATCTCGGGCCGATCCGTGGATCATCAACAATGATGTGCACATCTGTGGATAACTTCGTACACATGGTGTGTATAGAGCGGAACCGGGCCCGAGGGGCGAATGACAGTGCCCTTCGCGCCGCACGGGTCAGGCGGTGCGCGGATCCCACGATCGGCGAGTGCTGAACGCGGGGCAGCGAAGCGGCTACCGCCAGCGCGTGGTCATGAGGAAACCGATGATCGCGATGCCGAAACCGACGAGGATGTTCCATGATCCCCAGGCCGCGACCGGCAGGGTGGACATCGAGATGTAGAACGTGATGATCCACAGGAGACCGATGATCATGAGCCCGAACATCACGGGCTTGTACCAGGCCGGGTTCGGCTTGGGCTGCGAGGACTTCACGGCGGGCGCAGCGGAGCTGGCTCTCTTGCGGGGCTTCGACTCGGGCACGGATTCTCCTCGACGGGGCGCCACCGCGGATCAGCGGCACCGGTGGTCTCGCCGGGCGCCCCGATGCGTCCAGACCCGCAGGCTATCCTGAAGGAAGAACACCCGGCGGCCCGGTTCTCGGAACGATTCTAGCCAAGAACCACCGGATCCCGGTGCATCCCGAACGGCAGGAGCGGCAGTGGCCAGGTCAACCCTCGACGCCGCACCCGATACTCGGGCTGCGCGCGCCAGGCCAGTACGCCGTCGCCGTACTCTTGTCCAGGTGATCGCCCAGGTACTGGGCGAACTGCTGATCACCGCAGGTGTGGTCCTCCTGCTCTTCGTCGGCTGGGAGCTGTGGTGGACCAACATCGATTCCGGCATCAAGCAGGAGCAGGCCCTCGAGGAATTCTTCGCCGAGGTGCCACCCGCCGCCGATCCTCCGCCCTCCGGAGGGGAGGCCACGGGTACGCCCGCTCCCGAGGTCTTCGGTGAGCCCATCGTCCTCCCCCAGGGTGACCTCGCCGGAACCTTCGGCGTGGTGTACATCCCCCGGTTCGGTGAGGACTACTCGCGACCCGTCACATCCGGGGTCGGCACGGATGTGCTCGACAACCTCGGACTCGGCCACTACCCGGGTACGGGAGCGCCCGGCGAGGTGGGGAACTTCGCACTCGCGGGGCACCGCCAGACCCACGGCCAGGTGCTCGACCAGATCCACACGCTCGTACCGGGAGACCGCGTCTATGTGCAGACCCGCGACGGCTACTACACGTACGTGTTCCGCAACACCGAGATCGTCCTGCCGGATCGCGTGGACGTGATCGCACCGGTGCCCACGGATCCCGCAGCCCTGCCCGTGGACCGGATCCTCACCCTGACGAGCTGCAATCCGCGCTTCGGCGCCCAGGAGCGTATTATTGCTTACTCGGTGATGGAGTCCTGGCGTCCACTGGATGCCGGCCCGCCGCCCGAGATCGCGGAGCAGGTAGCCCGCGCCGCAGGACAGGGATGACCACCATGTACGGATGGATTTTCCGGGCGCTCCCCGGCCCGCTCTGGATGCGCATCATCCTCTCCGTGATGCTGGTCCTCGCAGCCGTCGCGGTACTCATGCTCTTCGTGTTCCCCTGGGTCTCCCAGTTCAACCCGCTCACCGATTCAACGATTGGTTCCCCCTAGCTCATGGCTGACACCACCCGCATCCTCGTCGTCGACAACTACGACAGCTTCGTCTACACGCTGGTCGGCTATCTCCAGGAACTCGGCGCCGAGACGACCGTGGTCAGGAACGACGACGTCACCCTCACCGAGGCGGAGGAGATGGCCGCGTCCCGCGACGGCGTGCTGATCTCCCCCGGTCCCGGTACGCCTGCCGAAGCCGGTGTCTGCGTGGACCTCATCCGCTGGTGCGGCGAGCACGCGAAGCCGATGCTGGGGGTGTGCCTCGGCCATCAGGCCCTCGCGGAGGCCTTCGGGGGAACCGTGACGCACGCCCCTGAACTCATGCACGGAAAGACCTCACTCGTGGAACACGATGGGACGAGCGTGTTCGCGGGCCTCCCGTCCCCGGTCACGGCCACGCGCTATCACTCGCTGGCAGCCGTCAGCGACGACGTCCCGGCCGATCTGACGGTGACGGCACGTACCGCGAGTGGCATCATCATGGGGCTGGAGCATAGGACGGCACCGCTGTGCGGCGTCCAGTTCCACCCCGAGTCCGTCCTGACGGAGGGTGGCTACCAGATGCTGGGGAACTGGCTCGAATCATTGGGACTCGAGGGCGCTGCCGCCAAGGCTGCGGGACTCAGTCCGCTCATAGCGCGTTAGTCCTGGCCCTCCGTGGGCCTCGGCGACGACTGACCGTCGGTTCCCTCGGTGGGCCGGCTGCTCGGCTGCTCCGAGGGGGCCGGCGTCGCCCGCTCAGAGGGCTCCGGCGCCGGCTCCTCCGCGGGCGCCTTCGCTACGGTGAGCACGATCTCGGTGCCCTGGTCGACCTCGGAACGCGCCGGCGAGGACTGCGCGGTGACGATTCCCGGCGCCACGACGCTGTTCTCGGCCTCACGGACGGAGGACGGCAACTGCACCGCGGGATCGGCCAGCAGGGCCTGTGCCTGCTCGACCGTCAGGTCCGTGAGCAGCGGAACGGTCACCTTGCCGTTGGACAGCACCAGGTCCACGGAACTGCCGACGGGAACGGTCTGTCCGGCCTGCGGGTTGGTGGTGATGACCCTGCCCTCAGGGACTTCGGCGCTGGTCTCCTCCGTGATCTCGCCACCCCTGAGGCCCAGCTCCTCGAGTTCGTCCCTGGCCGAGGACTCGGTCAGTCCGGCGAGCGAGTCCGGCAGCACCACGTTGGCCGGGCCGAGTGAGACGGTGATGTTCACCCGTGATTCCGGCTTCACGGACGCTCCCGCGGACGGCTCGGAGCTGATGACGTTCCCGGCGTCGACGGTCGCGTTGTATTCGTCGTCCGACGACGGGACCAGGCCGGCGTCCACGATGGCATCGGTGGCATCCGCCTCCGCCATGCCCGTGAGGTCGGGAACGGAGACGGTCACCACCTCCTGCGCGGGCTGGTCCGTCGAGAGGTTGTTGAGGACGAAGTACCCGCCGGCGAGCACGAGCAGGACCGCCACGAAGAAGACGGTGATCCAGGCCGCCCTCGAGGTCTTCCGTCGCTGGTCCTGGTGCAGGTCCTCCTCGTCGGTCCTCCTCAGGACATCGAGCCGGTCGTCGTCCTGGTGATCCGGCAGGGCACGTTCCGCGGCGACACGATCCATGGCACGGGTGTGCGGATCGGCGGAGGCCGACGGAACGGCGATCATGGCCGCGCGGGCGGAGGCCGCACGCGTCGGCGGCGCGGAGACGTCCATCGCCTCGGTCGGCGCTCCGATCGCAGCGGGGACGGCGATGCCGCGGCCGGCGTCGAGCAGGGCCCTGCGGAAGGACGCGGCGTCCTGGAACCGGTGGTTGCGGTCCTTCTGCAGTGCCCTGGCGAGGACGGAGTCGAGGGCCGGGGTCACCGCAGCATCGAGGCTGCTGGCGACGGGTGGATCCTCCCGCACATGCTGGTAGGCCACCGATACAGGACTGTCCCCGATGAAGGGCGGGCGGCCTGTGAGGAGTTCGAACAGCAGGCAGCCCGCCGAGTACAGGTCGCTGCGGGCATCCACCGTCTCGCCGCGCGCCTGTTCCGGGGAGAGGTACTGGGCCGTGCCGAGCACTGCCTGGGTCTGTGTCATGGTCGCCTGCGAATCCGCCAGGGCGCGCGCGATGCCGAAGTCCATGACCTTGACCGCACCGTCGGGGGTGATCATGACGTTGGCGGGTTTGATGTCCCGGTGGACGATGCCCGCCCGGTGGCTGTACTCGAGGGCAACGAGTACTCCGGCGACGTAGGTGATGCTGTCCTCGGGAGTCAGGTCCCCCGCCTTGACGTGGTCGCGCAGGGTGCGTCCGGCCACGTATTCCATGACGATGAACGGAACGCGGACCTCGTGCTCCGGACGGTCAGGGATCTCCTCCTCGCCCGTGTCGTACACGGCGACGATGTTCGGGTTGTTCAGCCCGGCCACGGCCTGCGCCTCACGGCGGAACCGCGACTGGAAGAGGGGATCGCGCGCCAGGTCCTGGCGGAGCACCTTGATCGCCACGGAGCGCCCGAGCCGGAGGTCGCGGCCCAGGTGCACGTCGGCCATCCCCCCGCGGCCGATCAGCTCCCGGACTTCGTACCGCCCGTTCAGGATGCGCTCGGTGGTCATCACGCCGTGCCCTTCCGGTGTCGGCTGCCTGTCCGGATCATGGTCCGGTGGTCGCCGTCGGCGACGAGCTCGGGCTTGTCGGAGCCGTCGGTACCTGCGGCACCTGGGTCGGAGGAGGTCCCGAGCTGACGACGTACTCCACCTGCGTGCCAGGGGCCAGCACAGCACCCGGTCCCGGACTGACGCGTAGGACCGTTCCTTCCGGCTGGTCCGAGTCCTCCGACCCCACGTTCAGCGGTCGGAGGCCGAGCTCCACGAGGATCCGCTCGACATCGGCAGCGCCCCGTCCCTGCAGCCCTCCCGGCACAGTCACGTCCTCGACCGGTTCCGGTCCCCTGGAGACCGTCAGCGTGATGGTCGCCGGCGGGGTCTGGGCTCCGCTCGGGTTGATATCGAGGACGATCCCTTCGTCCTGCTCCGCGTACTGCCTCTCGACGTTCACTCCGAAGCCGAGAGCTATCAGTCGCTGCGTCGCGGCCGCTTCCGTGCTCCCGCGGTACTCGCTCGGCGAGATGATGATCTGCTCCGCCTCGTCGGTGGTCTCCGACGGGATAGGCGACGGCGAGGTGGGCGACGGCGTCTGCGACGGCGTCCGGGAGGGCGACGGGGTAGTACTCGGTGACGTACTCGTCTCGACCGGCACGGTCTCCGGATCGTCCCCGGCCAGCAGCGGCTGGAGGATCAGGAAGGCGATCGCCGCCAGGGCGAGGAGGAGCAGCACGATGAGCGGGAGGAGCCACGGACTCCGCCGGTTCTCCTCCTCGGGGCGGTAGGGCCGACCCGGCTCCACGGCATCGACGTCCTCCTGCGACCAGTCCCTGGACGCGGCCAGGCCCGCTGCGGCACCGGCAGCCGCAGGGGCCGCGACCGTCGGCAGGGCGGACGTCGTCGGCGCCGGAACCGCCGTCGTCGCCTGCGTGTCCTGGCGCGGAACAGCCGCCGTTGCCACGTCCGCCCCCGCGCCGAAGGCGAGCATCCCGGGAACAGCGGCCTCGGCGGCGCGGATGTTGCCGGCACGGATGGCGTCCACGGCACGGGCGAGGGACTCGGCATCGCGCGGCCGGTCCGCGGGATCCTTGGCGAGCATCGAGCTGATCAGTGCCCGGACGGGGCGCGGGATGGACTCCGGCAGGGGCGGAGGCGCGTCATTGACCTGCGCGAGGGCGATCGCGATCTGGGACTCGCCGGAGAACGGACGACGGCCGGCGAGGAGTTCGTACCCGATGACGCCCAGGGCGTAGATATCGGATGAACCCGTGGCGGGTTGGCCCGTGGCCTGCTCGGGCGCGAGGTACTGGGCGGTGCCCATGACCTGGCCCGTAGCCGTCAGCGGTACCTGGTCGGCGAGCCGCGCGATCCCGAAGTCGGTGATCTTGACCCGCCCGTCGGGCATCACGAGGATATTGCCGGGCTTCACATCGCGGTGTACGAGTCCCTGCCGGTGCGCCACCGCGAGGGCGGTAGCGGTCTGGCCCACGATCGAGAGCGTGCGGTCGGGCGAGAGGACCTGCTCCTTCTCGATCACGGCCGACAGCGGCTGGCCCGGAACGAGTTCCATGACGAGGTACGCGGAGCCGCCCTCCTCGCCGTAGTCGAACACGTTGGCGATACCCTCATGGTTGAGCAGTGCCGTGTGGCGCGCTTCCGCCCGGAAGCGGTTGAGGAACGCGGGATCGCCCGAGTACTCCTCCTTGAGGATCTTGATGGCGACGACGCGGCCGAGGATCTGGTCCCGCGCCTTCCATACTTCACCCATGCCGCCGATGGCGATCCGCTCGGTCAGTTCGAACCTGCCGCCCAGGGTGATGCCTGATGTGGGCCTCATCTGTTCAACACCGCCTCTATGAGTCTTTTGGCACTGGGTGAGGTCAACTGCTGACCAGTGGGGATGTCCACGTTCTCCATCACGATCGATACCGCTACCTGTGGGTCGTCCGCGGGTGCGAAGCCCGTGAACCACGCGTTGTCCCCTGAATCGGTGACCTCCGCGGTTCCTGTCTTGCCGGCGACCTCGACGCCCGGGATGCGGGCGCCGGTCGCCGTGCCGTTCTCCACCACGTTGACCATCCAGTCGGTGAGCTGGTCCGCGGTCGCCTGGCTGGTCGACTGGTGGAGCACTTCCGGCTGGGGCGACTCGATCAGCTCGAGGTCGGCCGCACGGATCGCCTTGACCAGCTGCGGCTTCATCTGCTGCCCGTCGTTGGCGATCGCCGAGGCCACCATGGCCATCTGGAGCGGAGTGACCTTGGTGTCGAACTGCCCGACGGCGGATTGCGCCAGTTCGGGTTCCGTCAGGTCCGAGGGGAACGTGCTCGCGATGACGCGGGTGGGGATCGCCAGCTTCTCGCCGAAGCCGAACTTCGCGGCCTGTTCCTGGATGGCTTCCTCGCCGAGGTCCAGTGCGATCTGGGCGAAGGGCGTGTTGCAGGACTGCTCGAGGGCGAACTCCAGGTCCGCCGTCGTCCTGCTCGCACAGCCGCCCGTGACGAAGTTGGGCAGGGTGTAGTCGATACCCGGGAATTCGAGTGCGGGTGGGTTGGGGATCTCGGACTGCGCGTCGTACCGGCCGGACTCCAGCGCCGCGGCCGCATCGATGAGCTTGAACACCGAACCGGGGGACACGAGGGATTCCGTGGCGGGGTTGGTGTAGATCGAGAGCCCGGGCTGCTCGGAGAGCACGGCCGCGTTCTCGGAGATCACGGCGGTGTCGTGGCCGGAGAGGAGATTAGGGTCGTAGGTCGGCTTGGAGACCATGGCGAGGATGTTGCCGGTGCCGGGTTCCATGACGACGATCGAACCGCGCTGGCCGTCGGGGATCAGGTCCGATGCCAGCTTCTGGATCTCGGGGTCGATGGTCAGTTCGACCGAAGCGCCCTCGGAGTCGACGCCGGAGAACAAGCGGACCACCCGGTCGTAGAACAGGGAGCTGCTGGTGCCGGAGAGGATGTCCGACTCCTCGGCCTCGAGCTGCGTGGACCCCAGCGACAGGGAGTAGTAGCCGGTGAGGTGGGCGTACAGCTCGGGCTCGTTGTACACGCGCTGGAAGTTGAACTGGTCCTCCGACGGCACGGATTCGGCGATGGCGCGGCCGTCCACGAGGATGGCACCGCGCTGCCGGCCGAAGTCCTGGTACAGCTGGCGGCTGTTCCAGTCGTTCTCGTTGAGCTCCTGCGCCTGGAAGAACTGCACGTAGGTGAGGGATCCCAGGACGAGCGCGAACATGCCGACAGCGACGACCCATGCACTGCGGATGGCCTGGTTCATCGGTTCGCCTCCTTCGTGGTCCTCTTCTTCACGGGCTTTCCGTTCACGCCGATCGCCTCGGGGAAGGAGTCCTTCATGGGTGCCGACGGCGCCGGCCGCCGTGCAGCCTCGGAGATCAGCAGGATCAACGCCACAATGAGCCAGTTTGCCAGCAGGGAGGACCCGCCGGCGGACATGAACGGCGTGGTGAGCCCCGTGAGGGGAATCAGGCGCGTGATGCCGCCGATCACCACGAAGCACTGGAGGGCGATGGTGAACGAGAGGCCACATGAGAGCAGCTTCCCGAAGCCGTCCTTCGTGCCCAGGGCTGCGCGGATGCCGCGGGACACGAGGATCACATAGAGCATCACGATGGCGACGACGCCGATGAGGCCGAGTTCCTCACCGAGGGCCGCGATGATCATGTCGCTGTTCGCGTACGTGACGAGGTCCGGCCGTCCTTCGCCCAGTCCGGTGCCTATCAGGCCGCCGTTGGCCAGGCCGAAGAGTCCCTGCACCACCTGCGCACTGCCGCCGGGTGCCCGGTTGTAGACCTCCGGGGCGAAGGCGTTGATCCAGGAGTCGAACCGCAGCGCGACGTGGCTGAACAGCTCGAGCGCGACGAAGACACCGACGCCGATCATCGCCAGGCCGATCAGGACCCAGCTCACCCGGCTCGTCGCCACGTAGATCATGACCATGAACAGGCCGAAGAACAGGATCGACGAACCGAGGTCGCGCTGGAAGATCAGGACCCCGATGCTCACCAGCCAGGCCGCGGCCATGGGGGCGAGATCCCGAAAGCGCGGGAGCTGCAGGGGCCCGATCTTCTTGCCGGCCAGGAGGATGAGGTCACGGTTGGTCGATAGATAACCAGCGAAGAATATCGCGAGCGTGATCTTCGCGATCTCGCCCGGCTGGAAGGTCCCGAATCCCACCGAGATCCAGATCCGTGCTCCATTGATCTCGAGACCGAGCGGCGTCAGCGGCAGCAGGAGCAGGACGGCGCTGACGATCAACGAGATGTAGGTGAACCGGCGCAGGATCCGGTGGTCCCGGAAGAGGATCAGCAGCAGTGCCGCCGCTCCCATCGCCACGGCCGTCCACAGGACCTGCTGCGGAGCGACAGGGGTGAAGTCAGGGTTCATGCTGGCGGCGGACAGGTCCAGGCGATGGATCATCGCCAGGCCGATCCCGTTCAGGGCGATGACGATCGGAAGGATTACCGGATCCGCATATTTGGCACGGAACCGCAGGATGACGTGGAGGAAGAGACTCATCAGGCCGAGGGTGAGCGCCTGGGACCAGAAGTAGTCGGTGAACGCCCCTTCCCGCCCGGTGCCTGCCAGGTAATTGGCGCCGACGG
This sequence comes from Arthrobacter sp. NPDC092385, assembly GCF_044755105.1. Taxonomy (NCBI): domain Bacteria; kingdom Bacillati; phylum Actinomycetota; class Actinomycetes; order Micrococcales; family Micrococcaceae; genus Arthrobacter; species Arthrobacter sp. NPDC092385. Next base: position 124,992 of record NZ_JBIVQL010000005.1, on the reverse strand, counting down.
CCACGCCGAGGGCGAGCACCAGCAGGGCGAGCTCGACGTTGCGCCGGGACCGGGGAACGGTCAGAACATCACTCACTGGCTGCACCTCCACAGTCGACGGCGGGGAACGGGGGATCTGCATCAGGCGACGCACCGGCCGTCGCAGGATCAGTCGTGGTGGACGGGCCGGGCGACGCCGACGCCCCGGGCGTCACCGGCGCAGCTGGTCCGGCAGAGGCGCTGGGACCCGGTGAGGCCGATCCTGCCGGGGACGGTTCTCCGGTGACGGACGTAGTGGGGGTCGGTTGCGGCACGGGAGAAGCGTCGGCGCTGCCGGTGGTTCCCGGCGAGCCGGACGCGCCTGGAGATGGCGAGGCCGTCCCTGATGCCGCAGGTCCGCAGGCGACGGCGCGCAGTTCGCTGCGGAGATCGCCGACGATGCGCTGTGCTTCCTCGAGGCTCGCCGCCGGCAGGGTGTTCGATACCTGGGACCGCTGGTACTGGGGGAGGTTGGAGACGGGAATGTCCGTGGTCTCGTACGTCTCGCTGAGGCTGATGGGCCCGATCCGCTGCGGTACGCCCTTGTAGATCGCGACGCGGTTGTCCGCCTCCGCCACGTAGTAGCGCGTCTGGGTCCACGTGTAGCCGAGGCCGATGACCGCGACCAGGATCAGGGTCATGAGCGAGAGGAATGCGGGCATGAGCCACCGCCGCTTCCGTGGCGCCGGCGGCTCCTCCGTGTCACCCGCCTCGGTCTCGGCCTTGTGTGTCAGCATCATCGCCGCGCGGCGCTCGGAGGAGCGCTGCGTCACGATCGGGATCTGGCCCGTCTCGGTGGCGAGGGCTGCTGATCCTACGAGTACATGGGGCCGCGTCAGCAGATCCTGTCGGATGATGTCTGCGCGGATGGCCGCGCCGGGGAGGCTTGCGTCGTCGTCGGTCCCGGCGGGCGCAGCCCCTGCCGTACCCGAGTGCCTCTCGCGTTCCCCCGCCGCCTGCCGCGCCGGGGGGATCGAGGCGGGTGGAGGTGTGTCGGCGTCGTCGGCTTCGTTGACCTCGACCACGGCGATCGTGATGTTGTCGGGCGATCCGCCCGCGAGGGTCAACTCGACGAGCGTGTCGACGCACGCACGGATGTCCTTCGTCTCGCGCATGACCTGCTCCACGACGCGGTCGTTGAGGACGGCGTTCAGGCCGTCGGAGCACAGCAGCCAGCGCTCCCGGGGCTCTGCGTCGAACTGCTCGAGGTCCAGCTCCGGGCTTGCATCGACATCGCCCAGCACTCGCATCAGGACGTTCTTGTGCGGATGGATCTCCGCTTCCTCCGGCCTGAGCCGCCCTTCGTCGATGAGGCGCTGGACGAAGGTGTGGTCGGTGGTGATCTGCTCGAAGACGCCGTTCTTCAGGCGGTAGGCGCGCGAGTCGCCGATGTGGGCGAGCTGCAGCTTGTCACCGTCCAGCAGGATGGCTGTCACGGTGGTGCCCATGCCCGCCAGTTGCGGATTGGTGGACACGAGTTCGGAGAGCAGGGAGTTGGCGGTCTGGATCTCGTCGGCGAGGTGTGTTCCGGCGTGGCCGTCATGCCTGTTGTGATCGAGGTGGATCAGGTCCAGGACAGTGGAAGCAGAGGCGACATTGCCGCCCGCGTGCCCGCCCATGCCGTCGGCGACGACGGCGAGGTATCGGCCCACGTAGGCGGAGTCGTCATTCTTCGCACGCACCATGCCCACGTCGGAGCGGGCGGCGAACCTCAGCGCGAGCGGCACGCCTATGGCCTCAATTCGATGACCGTCTTACCGATCCGGATGGGGACGCCCGGCTCGACGGGCAGGGCACGCGTGAGCTGGGTGCCCGCGAGGTAGGTGCCGTTGGTGGAGCCGAGATCCTCGATGAACCAGCGGCTGCCCTGGGGGAACAGTCGGGCATGCCGGCCGGAGGCGTAGTCGTCCTCGAGCACCAGGGTCGCCTCCTGGGCGCGGCCGAGGAGGATCGGGCTCGCGGCGAGGTCCAGCGTCGTCCCACTGAGGGGGCCTTCCGTGACGACCAGCCGGCTGGCGGAGGCGCGCACGGGTGCGGGTTCCTCGCGAAGGTCGGGATTCTTCCGGATGTCCCGGGCCGTCGGGGTGCCGACCTTGTTGCGCCGGCCGACCACCAGGTCCCGGCGCAGGGCCCCAACCGTGCTGAGGACGAGGACCCACAGCAGGATCAGGAAGCCGAAGCGCAGGAGCGTCACGGTCAGTTCTCCGGCCTCGCTCATCGCTGGACTCCGCCTTCCTGCGTGGGCGCGAGGCGGAAGGTCAGCCGTGATCGCCCCATGGTGATCGTCGAGCCGTCCGTGAGTTCCGCCTGCCCGTTCACGCGCTGCCCGTTGACGTAGCTGCCGTTGGTCGAGCCGAGGTCGACGGCGTAGATCCGGCCCCCCTGGGCCCGGATCTCGAGATGGCGCCGGGACACGCCCGTGTCGTCGACGAGGATGTCGGCCTCGGAGGAGCGCCCGAGGACGATGGATCCGGAGTTGATGGAGTAGCGCCGGCCGTCGATCTCGAGGATCGGCTGGTAGCGCGTGGGCTGGCGGCGTGGTGCCACCGGTGCGGCGGGCCCTGCGGGGCGACGGGCAGCGGCCTGCTTCTCGATCGACGAATCGATCTCGAAGACACCTGCCTTGAGATCGGGATCGTGTTCGAAGGAGACGCGGACCGGTCCCTGCAGGCTGTACTGCTGGCTGTTCACGTGCGCGATGACGACGTCGCACAGCTCTTCGGCGAGGGCCGACCCCCATTGCTGGGCGAGTTCGAAATCGGAGTCGGACAGGCGTGTCGTGAAGACGTTGGGGGCAAGGGTGCGGCCCTGCGACAGGACGAGCGAGCGGTTGTCCAGCTCCTTGCGGAGGGCGCTGGCGATCTCCAGGGGCTGCACCTGGGAACGCGAGCCCGTGGTGAAGGCGCCCCGGACCAGCTTTTCGAGTCCGCGCTCCACGTTGTCGAGAATGCCCATCGTCCGCCTCCTCCCCTTGTCGCACTGTGGTTTCGGGCCCTGGCAGCAGTGGGCTGCAGGGCTTCTCCCGGTCCTGGGGACGGCGATGTCCAGCCGGGCATGTTCCCTTCGATACTACTGGGAGGCTCTGGTAATGGGCTCCATGTGGGTGCCCGGAGGGTTGCTTTGTCCTAACGATCGCGGTCGGCGGCGGGGTGGTCCCCGGGTGTCGTCGGCCGTGGTCCCGGCGCTGTTTAGGTAATTGCGGCTCAGCTCGGCTATGCTTGTCTCTGCTGTTCACAACACCTGCGCCTGGCGCATGGAGTTGGATTCTCGAAATGCGCGAGTGGCGGAACGGCAGACGCGCTGGCTTCAGGTGCCAGTATCCGAAAGGGTGTGGGGGTTCAAATCCCCCCTCGCGCACGCGGCAGGACACGGAAGGGCTCCCACCCTGTGGGGGCCCTTTCGTGCGTTCGGCACCGGTCAGCGGAAGTCGCGGGATCTGGTGGTGGCCTTGAGCTGCAGGACCTCGATGCGGTCCGCGACGAGGTTGACGATCCCCTCGGGGGATCGCTCGAGGACACCCCTCACGATCACGCTGCCGGCTTCCCGTGCCACACGGCGGTAGCGCTGCCAGACCCCCACCGAGCAGATGACGTTCACCAGCCCCGTCTCGTCCTCGAGGTTCATGAAGGTGATGCCACTCGCCGTCGCGGGCCTCTGCCGGTGCGTCACGACTCCCGCCACTTCGATGCGGCGGCCGTTCTCCGCCGTCTTCAGTTCCGCCGCTGTCAGGGCACCCCGGCGTCTCAGCCGGCCCCTGGCATGGCGCACCGGATGGTCGTCCGGCGTGATGCCGGTGGACCACAGGTCGGAGCCCACCTTGTCGATGTCCGAGAGTTCGGGCATCAGGGGAGGCTGGATGTAGACGGCGGTCCCCTTGATCTGGCCTTCGCGTTCGGTCGATGCAGGCCCGGCGTTCCAGAGTGCCTCCCGGCGGCTCAGGCCCATCGAGTCGAAAGCGCCCGATGCCGCGAGGGCCTCGAGCTGCCCCGCGTTGACGCCCGTACGCCGCGCGAGGTCCGGCATGTCCTCGTAGGGGCCGTTGCTCTCCCGCTCCGCGACGATCCTCTCTGCGAGCTTCACCCCCAGGGACTCCACGCTCGCCAGTCCGAGCCTCACCGCATAGTTGCCATCACGGCGATGGGGTGTCGAATCGAACGGTGTGTCCTGGTCGAAGTAGCCGACAGGAGGCTGCTCGTCCTCGGTGCAGCAGTCCGTCCCGGTGGTGCGTGAACGGGGATCGGCGGGAGGGTCATAGCCTTCGAGCGGCTCGAGGTCGGCATGCACGCCGGAGTGCAGGATGTCGGGCCGCAGGACGACGGCGCCGTGCCGCCGGGCGTCCGCCACGAGGGTCTGCGGCGAGTAGAACCCCATGGGCTGGGCGCGCAGGAGTGAGGCGAGGAATGCGCCGGGATAGTGCAGGCGCAGCCACGCGCTGACATAGACCAGCAGGGCGAAGCTGATCGAATGGCTCTCCGCGAAGCCGAAGTTCGCGAAGGCATGGATCTTGTCGTAGATGGTGTCGGCCACGTCGCCGGTGATGCCGTTGGCCTCCATCCCCGCGTACAGCTTGGCCTTCAGGGAATCGATCCGCTCCTCGCCCCGCTTGGATCCCATGGCCCGGCGCAGCAGGTCGGCATCCGCTCCGGTGCAGCCGCCCACGACCATGGCCATCTGCATGAGCTGTTCCTGGAAGAGCGGAACGCCGAGGGTCCGCTCGAGGACCGGCTTGAGGTCGGGGTGGAGGTACCGGACCTCCTCCTCGCCCATCTTCCGCTTGATGTAGGGATGGACCGCGCCGCCCTGGATGGGCCCGGGACGCACGAGGGCGACCTCGATGACGAGATCGTAGAACTGGCGGGGCTGCAGGCGGGGGAGCATGCCCATCTGGGCGCGGCTCTCCACCTGGAAGACCCCCACCGAATCGGCGAAGCACAGCATGTCGTACACGCCCTGCTCCTCCTTGGGGATGGTGTGCAGCTCCCACTTCTCCCCGAAGTGCCGGTCCACGAGGTCGAAGTTGTACTGGATGGCTGCGAGGATGCCGAGGCCCAGCAGGTCGAACTTCACGAGTCCCATCCAGGCGCAGTCGTCCTTGTCCCACTGCAGGACCGTCCTGCCGTCCATGCGTCCATGCTCGATAGGGCATACTTCGCCCACGGGCCGGTCGGTCAGCACCATCCCGCCCGAATGGATGCCGAGGTGGCGAGGGAACTTCAGGACCTCCTGGGCGAGGCCGACCACCGCTTCCGGGATGTCGTGGTCGTCGCTGGAGACGAGGCCGCCCCACCGCTCGATCTGCCGGGACCACGCGTCCTGCTGTCCCGGACTGTGGCCCAGGGCCTTGGCCATGTCCCGGACGGCGAACTTGGGGCGATAGGTGATGACGTTGGCCACCTGGGCGGCGTTGAATCGCCCGTACTTCCGGTAGACGTACTGGATGACCTCCTCGCGGCGGTCCGAGTCGAAGTCCACGTCGATGTCCGGCTCCTCGTCGCGCATGCTCGAGAGGAACCGCTCGAAAGGAAGCCGGTACTTGATGGAGTCCACCGCGGTGATCTCCAGCAGGTAGCAGACCGCCGAGTTGGCAGCCGATCCCCGGCCCTGGCACAGGATGCCGTTGCGGCGCGCATAGTGCACGAGGTCGTGGACGATCAGGAAGTATCCCGGGAAGTCCTTGCTCTCGATGACCTCCAGTTCGCGCTCGATACGCTCGCGGACATCGGTCCGGTTCCCGTAGAGCTTGTCGGCCCCTTGCCGGACGAGTTCCCGGAGGTAGCTCATCTGCGTGTGGCCCTCCGGCAGGTCGATGTTCGGCAGCCCGGGCCGGACGCTGCGCAGCGTGAAGGAGAGATCGGCGGCGATGTCCACCGTGCGTTCCACCGCTCCGGGATAGCCCCTGAACCGCCTCGCCATCTCGGCACCGCTGCGCAGGTGGGCGGCACCGGCCGCGGGAAGCCAGCCATCCATCTGGTCCAGGCTCCGGCGGGCCCGCACCGCAGCAAGGGCTGCTGCGAGCCTGTGCTGCCCGGGAGTCGCATAGTGCACGTTGTTGGTGGCCACGGTGGGAAGCTTCAGGCGGGACGCGACGGCGGCCAGGGCGTCATTGTGCGCCGTGTCCAGGGGATTGCCCTGGTTGATGAGTTCGACGGCGACCGAATCCCGGCCGAACAGCTCGACGAGCTTCCGGAGCTCGGCCTCGGCTGCGGCTTCGCCGTCCGCGACGAGCGCCGAACGCACCGACCCCTTCCTGCAGCCCGAGAGGACCATCCACTGGCCACCGGCGTGCCCGGCGAGGCGCTCGAGGTCGTAGCGGGGCTTCCCCTTCTCGGCGGCGGCATCGAGCTGTGCCTCGGTGATGGCCGTGGACAGGCGGTGGTAGCCCGCTGACCCGCGGGCGAGGACCAGGAGGTGCTGCCCCTCCGGATCCGCCTCGCCGTTCTGCGGCTTCGACAGCCCGAGGGACAGTTCCGTGCCGTACATGGTGGCGAACCCGGGGTATTTCTCGGCAGCTTCCGCGAAGTGCACCGCGCCGTACAGCCCGTCATGGTCGGTGAGGGCCATGCCGGTCAGGCCGAGCCGTCGGGCCTCCTCGGCGAGGTGCTCGGGACTGGACGCGCCGTCGAGGAAGCTGAAGTTGGAGTGCACATGCAGTTCCGCGTACGGCACCACCGGGCCCTCGGGGGCCGCAACCTCGGCAGGAGCTGTGTAGGGCCGGCGCTTCCGGGACCAGGCGGGGCTGTCGCCGCCGTCCGCTCCGAGGGGTGGTGCGCCGGGTCGGGTGGCGGAGAGGTTCCGTTCGAAGTCCGACCACGGAATAGGTGGATTGTTCCAGCCCATGGCGTCCCTCCCTGTCCTGGATGTCCTGCGGTTGTCGGTGGTGCCGGCGTGCCCGGGCCGTCAGTCGTAGCCGGCTTCCACCCACCACGCGTGGTCCTCGAGCAGCAGCAGCCAGGCGGATCCCGACTGGTCCACCAGCTGGAAGCGGTTGAGCACGCGACCCTTCGGGTCCCACCAGCGCTCGTTGATGGGCCAGGGGCCCGCCCAGGAGTGCACGGGCCGCCGGCCGTCGTCGGGACCTGCGCTGAAGAAGGCGGGATCGGCGCTCAGGAGGCCGCGGGGATCGACGTCCACCGGGTTGCCGCGGGAATCGACGACGACGGCGGGTACGGGATCGGCGAACACGGTGGCCGGTGCCGGGCCGGGCAGGCGGCCGGGCCAGGGCTGGGCGCGGTCCTTCACGGGGACCCTGGAGGGTGAGGACGGGGTGTCCCCCCACGGGACGAAGACGCGTCGGTCCGCCAGGAGTCGCCCGCCGGCGATGACCGCGGTGAGCACGGCTCCGTGGCCCAGCATGCTCTGCACGCGGGCCAACCCGTGGTGGATGCCTTCGTCCGGTCCCGTCCCCCACAGTCCGTCCGCGTGGTCGCCGAGGTCCTCGACGACGTCGGGCACCACATGGACACGCGTGATGCCGGAGGTCAGGCCGTGGTCGGACGCGGCGGTGCCCTGGAGCTGCCAGCGCACGCGGTCCACGACGTCGTCCGCATCGAACCAGCGAGGATGCTGCCAGCGGCGTTCGGACACCTCGCCCGATTCCGTGTGGAGCGAGACGTGCAGTGCCGTACACACCAGCCCTGCCTGGCGCAGCGTGTCGACGAATGCGTCCGCCCGGGTCCGGAAGGCGAACGCGAGTTGGTCGATGCGCGCGAGGGGCGGCTCGAAATCGGCGATGGTGTCGAGGTGGGGTGGCGGTTTCCGTGCGACGACGCTCCGGTGGTCGAGCCCGCTCGCCTGGCGGTGGGCGAGGGCCCCCTCGATCCCGAAGCGGTTGCGGACGTCGGAGGCCTTGAGCGCCGCGAAATCACCGAGCGAGCGGATGCCGAGGCGCTTGAGCAGCACGGTGAGCTTCGGCTGTTCGAGGACTTCCAGGGGATAGCTGCCGAGGAACCACGGCGAGCCGGCCGGGGGGATGATGACCAGCGGCTCGGCGTCGTCGTCCAGCTGGTCGGTGGCCTTGGCCGCCTGCTCGGCGGCGAACGGACCGTCCGCGATACCGATCCGCACGTCGGTGAGCCCGATGGCGGCGAGGACCTGGAACACGACGTCCGCTGCCTTGCCCTCGCTGCCGTAGTAGCGCGAGGGTCCCTTGACCTTGAGGGCACACAGTCCCGGACGGAGGACCTGGACGCCGGGCATGATGGTCTCCACGGCCGCGGTCACGGGCTCGAAGGTCCGCTCGTCGAGCGAGGGATCGTAGGGATGGCACACGAGGCCCGTGCTGCGGGCCTGGGCCTCCCGGATGCGCAGGCCCCGTTTCACGCCGTCCTGGCGGGCTGCGGGAGAACAGGCGAAGACCTCACCGCGGTCCACGAGGACGAGGGCCGCATCGGGGGGCAGCGAATACTCCCGCAACGCTGCCGTGATGGGCCAATCCGGGAACCAGAGCATCATGGTCCGGGTTGCCGGTGCCGTGCCTGTGGCTGCTGCGGGCAGGGGTGACGTCATGAGGACTTCATCAGCCGGGGTTCGAACAGGGTGCCGGACGCCGAACCGGACGCCGACACAGGGGGAGTACCAGGGATGCCGTCGGGTCCCTGCGGTACCCCGGTGTCCTGGGCCACGGTTCCCCCTGCGCTGGTGCCCTGCAGGTCCGCCAGTCCCACATAGGCGTGGCGGAGTCGTCCGGAGGGCTGCGTCGCGGTGATCTTCATGCGGCGCGACCTCAGATGGCCGGTTCCCGAGCCGAGGCCCTCCCAGGCGCTCTCGGCCACGCCGAGCGTGGAATCGCTCTGCTTCCAGGCGCCGAGGGTGATCAGGGCCGCACTCCGCTGGCGCAGCCGTGCCTTGAGCCGCGCCCATTCGGTGGGTGCCAGGTGTTCGGGGGCGCGGGTCAGGATGATCGGGACGACGTCCACGAGGGCGGCCGTGACGGTGAGCCATTGGGAGCCGGGATTGGGGACCAGGATGAGGCGCTCGAGGTTGATGCCGAAGCCCTGTGCCGCTTCGACGCTGAAGTCCGGCATGCCGATCACGCTGCACCATGCACCTGTCGCCGAAGGAGCGGCCAGCAGGGCCATGGCGAGGGTGGTGGAGTTACGGACGGAGTAGGAGCCGCCGGACTGGAGGCCGCCGCCGGGCAGGATCCGCGCGAGGGCCGGAACCGTGGGCAACAGGCGGGAGTCGAGCTTGCCCGCCTGCATGCTGTTGATGCGCGCCTGGAGACCGAGTGCGACGTCGGCTGCGGTGGTTCCGGGGCGGCCGGCAGGTTCCGGGCGGGACGCGTCCTCGAAGTCGGAGGAAGGCTCATCCCATTCGAGGGCATGGCCGGCAGCTGGAGGCGTCACCCCCTAATATTCGAATACGTGTTCGATTAAGTCAATCGGCGCGCCTCCGCTGAAATAGGGCACAGCTGTGGTAGGCGCAATGCCGGATCAGGGTACGGCCAGGGGGTCGGTCATGCCGGGAAACAGGTCAGGAGCCACGCGTCGCGTCGGACGACGGGCGGGTGCGGGCAGCAACCCTGCCAGGGGGTCAGGCGTCGGACGCCTTGCGCGAGGCATCGCGTTCCTTGACCCGTGCGGCTTCCGTGCGGACGGCGGCCTGGGTGGACCGCTCGGCGACCAGCCAGGCGGGCGGGTCCTGCAGCAGGGCGGTGATCTGCTCGCTCGTCAGGGCGTCCGTGATGCCCCCGCGGGCCAGTCCGCTGATGGAGATCCCGAGCTTCTGCGCGACGACGGGGCGCGGGTGCGGACCCGTGCGGCGCAGCTCGGCGAGCCATTCCGGCGGGCTCTGCTGCAGTTCGTTGAACTCGGCACGCGTCAGCTCGGTCTCCTGGAAGTCCTCGGGAGCGGCGGGCAGGTAGATTCCCAGTTTCTTGGCCGCAGTGGCGGGCTTCAGGGTCTGGGGGGTTTTCGCGGGAGTCATGGTTCCAGCTTAACGGGCCGCCTCGACGGTCGGCGTCAGGCGCTACTGTGATCAGGTGCCCACCGACCAGCCCCGTACCCTGTCCGTGGGTTTCGTCCCGGGTGTGACGCCGGGCAAGTGGGTGGCCAGGTGGCGCGAACGGCACCCGGAGGCACCCCTCGAGCTCCACCAGCACGACGACGACGCACTGGCGGCGCTGAGGGAGGGCTCCGACGACGTCGTCTTCGTCCGGCTGCCCGTGGACCGCGCCGGGCTCCACCTGATCCCCCTCTATGAGGAGCAGCCCGTGGTGGTGGTGTCCCGGGACAACGAGCTGTCGCTCTATGACGACGTCCCGGTCGAGGAACTCGAGGGTGAGACCCTGCTCGACATCGCGGAATGCGGCGGGCCGAAGACGGCCATGGAGGTCGCGGCGTCCGGTGCGGGCGTCGTCGTCCTGCCCATGTCGCTCGCACGGCTGCATGCGCGCAAGGACGCGGTGCACCGACCCGTCCCGGGCCTGCCGACGACGACCATCGGCATCGCCTGGCGGGTGGAGGACGAGTCCGACGACGTCGAGGAGTTCATCGGCATCGTCCGTGGGCGGACGGCCCAGAGCTCACGGCAGCCCTCACAGCGCGAGGCCCCGAAGAAGACGGCCTCGCAGAAGGCCGCCGCGAAGAAGGCCGGCGCCGGTGGAGGCGGCAAGGAGCAGAAGGGCGCCAGGAAGCCGCCGTCGGGCAAGCAGGCCCGCCCGTCGGGGACCCGGGGAAAGCGGCGCTGACCTCCGCGCCCGGCACGCGCGGCCGGGATGGACGGACCGCCCGGCCTGGGACGTGCGCTCGCAGCGCTGCTTCAGCGGTGCCGCGGCGGCCCCTCAGGCCTGCGCCGGTTGCCCGTTGCTCGCCATCGTCCCGCCGTCCACGGGCAGGACGACGCCGGTGATGAAGCGTGCGTCGTCGCTGGCCAGGAAGGTGATGGCGGCGGCGACCTCCTCCGGCAGTCCGCCGCGCCCGAGGGCGATGCGCCGGGCGAATTCCTCGGAGATCCCGTGCGCCTCGCCGTCGTCGCTCGTGAGCTCGGTCCAGATGAATCCGGGGGCGACGGCGTTCACCCGAACGCCGTCCCTGCCGTGGTCCAGGGCGACCGCGCGCGTGAAGTTGCTGACACCGCCCTTGGCCGCGTTGTAGGCGCTCATGCGCCAGTCTCCAGCCAGGCCGGAGACCGAGGAGACGTTGACGATGCACCCCTTGCTCTCCAGCAGGTGCCCGAGGGCCGCCTTGGTGCCGTAGAACACGCCGGAGAGATCTGTCTCGATGACGCGGTGCCAGTCCTCCACGCTGGTGTCCTGGACCGTGCCCTGCGTGATGGTGCCCGCGTTGTTGACGAGGACGTCGAGGCGCCCGTACCGCTCGACGGCCTGCTGCACCATCGCCGCCACCTGCCCGAAGTCGGACGAGTCCGCCGGCACCGCCGTCGCCCGCCCCTCGGGCAGGGATGCCACGACGTCGTCGATCTTGTCCGCGACGGAGTCGGTCAGGACCACCTTCGCACCTTCGGCGACGAAGCGCCGCGCCGTCGCCTCGCCGATGCCGGAACCGGCACCGGTCACGACGACGACCCTGCCCTCGAATCGTTGCTCCATTCCGCACTCCTTCCGGTCCTTCCACCGTGGCACCGAGCCTCCCGGCCCGCAACGGCCGCATCGGCTCACCGTGGCAGCGCCGGACCTGCTACCGGACGCCGGAAGGCCCGCCCCGCCTGCGCGGGACGGGCCTTCCGGGTGGTGCCGGTGCCGCTGGTCAGCCGAGGGACGCGAGGGCGAAGACGGCGGCCGCGATGCCGAAGCCCATGAGGCCGATCGTCGTCTCCATGACCGTCCAGGTCTTGAGGGTGGTCTTGACGTCCATGTTGAAGAAACGGCCCACGAGCCAGAAGCCGGAGTCGTTGACGTGGCTGGCCACCACGGACCCGCCGGCGACGGCGACGACGAGCGCTGCGAGCTGGAGGGCGTTGTAGTCCCCGGCGAGGATCGCCGGGGAGATGAGGCCGGCAGCCGTGGTCAGTGCCACCGTCGCCGAGCCCTGGGCGATCCGGAGGATCGCCGCAATGAGGAATCCCGCGAGGATCAGCGGGATGCCGAGGTCTCCCAGGACGTCGGCGAGGGCGTCACCGATGCCGCTGGTGCGCAGGACGCCGCCGAACATGCCGCCCGCACCCGTGATGAGGATGACCGAGCAGACCGGGCCGAGCGCGGACTCCAGTGTGCTCTCGAGGACCGTCTTGTCGATGCCCCGCCGACGCCCGAGGACGTAGGACGCCACGAGGAGCGAGATCAGCAGGGCCACGGGTGTCTCCCCGAGGGTCCTGAGCAGCTGGAACCAGGCCTGGTCGGTGAGGCCCTCGTCCACCGCGCCCGAACGGGCCACGGTGTTGAGTCCGGTGTTGAGGAAGATCAGCACGAGGGGGAGCAGCAGGATCCCGACGACGGTGCCGAACCTGGGCGGGTTGGCCTCGGCGTGCTCGTCGGCCGTACCGAGCAGTTCGGGGACGGGCAGGACGTATTTCCTGCCGGCCCACAGTCCGTACAGGTAGGAGGTCACGTACCAGGTGGGGATGGCGGCGAGAAGGCCGACCATGATGACGATGCCGACGTTCGCCCCGAAGAATTCCGACGCGGCGACGGGACCCGGGTGCGGGGGGACGAAGATATGCATCACGGAGAATGCTCCGGCTGCGGGCAGGCCGTAGCGGAGGACGCCGCCGCCGAGGCGCCGGGCGACGGAGAAGACCACGGGCAGCATGACCACGAGTCCCGCGTCGAAGAAGATGGGGAAGCCGAAGATCAGCGACGCGACACCGAGGGCGAAGGGGGCCCGCTTCTCGCCGAAGGCCCGGATGAGGTGGTCGGCGAGCACTTTCGCGCCGCCACTGGTCTCCACCAGGCGACCGAGCATCGCGCCGAGGCCGACCAGGAGGGCCACCGCGCCGAGGGTGGATCCGAAGCTGCCGACCAGGACGGTCACGATCTGCGACGTCGGGATGCCGGTGGCGAAGGCCGTGGCGAGGCTGATGATGATCAGGGAGACGAACGCGTGGACGCGCAGTTTGATGATCAGGAACAGCAGGGCGAGGATGGCCGCTGCGGCGATCAGGAGGAGCGGACCGGCGGTGAGGCTCTGGGTCCATCCTTCGATTGTCATGTTTTCTCCGTTGAAAGGGGGGGGGGGTGGGGGGACTAGTTGCCGTGCAGGTCGAGCTGGTCGATGACGAGATCCGTGACCTGGTCGGGCGTGCCGGTGTTCTCGATCCTGACGCCCTGCTCGTCGGGCTCCAGCGGTTCGAGGGTGCTGATCTGGGACGGCAGGAGCGATTCCGGCATGAAGTGCCCGCTGCGGGTCTTCATGCGATCGAGGATGAGATCGGTATCGCCGAGCAGGTGGACGAACCGCACCCGACCCTCGGCCTGGGTGAGGAGGTCGCGGTACGAGCGCTTGAGGGCCGAACAGGTGACGACCGTGCTGCGGCCGGCCTGCGCCTGGGCCGTCATCCAGTCCCTCATGGACTCCAGCCACGGCCAGCGGTCCTGGTCCGTGAGCGGCGTCCCGGCGGTCATCTTGGCGATGTTGGCCGCAGGGTGGAAGTCGTCGGCCTCCGCGAACACCCAGCCGAGCCGCTCGGTGAGCCGCGTGGCGATGGTGGTCTTGCCGGATCCGGAGATACCCATGACGACCACATGGCGGGGCTGTGCATCCATGCTGACTCCCTTGTCGGTGCTGTGCGGCAGGTCACGATGATCCTGATGTCGAGTAAAGGTAACACCTTTGAGATAGCAAAGGTAGTACCTTTGCGGACCGGACGGATCGATCTATGGTTGGGTGACCGGCTCGACGGCCGGAAGCGCACCGAGGAGGACGATGGCGTCGCATCTGGTTCCGGCGGGAACACCCACCGAATCTGCAACCGTGTTCCACACGCGGATCATCGACGCGCTGGGCCAGGACATCGCGGACGGGGTACTGCCGGCCGGTACCCGCCTGACGATCGAGGGACTGCAGCAGCAGTTCGGCGTCTCGCGCACGGTCGTCCGCGACTGCATGCGCGTGCTGGAGGCCATGAACCTGATCGTCCCCAAGCGCCGGATCGGGCTCGTGGTGCAGGGGCCGGAGAGGTGGAACGTCTACGACGCGCGCGTGATCCGGTGGCGACTCAACGGGCCGGGACGAGCGGACCAGTTCCGTTCCCTGACACACCTGCGCCGCGCCGTCGAGCCCGTGGCCGCCGCGCTCGCGGCCCGTCACGCCTCGCCCGCCCAGCGGCTGCGGCTCCTGGAACTCGGGCAGGATCTGCGGCGCCTGGGTGAGGACGGCGCGCTCGAGCAGTTCCTGGGGGTGGACATCGAGTTCCACACGCTCATCCTCGAAGCCAGCGGCAACGAGATGTTCCTCGCCCTGCGCGGGGTGATCGCGGAGGTGCTGTCAGGCCGGACCTACCAGGGCCTCATGCCGCACAATCCGAAGGAACATGCGCTCCGTACGCACGAGCAGGTGGCCTCCGCGATCAGCGAGGGCGACCCCGTCACGGCCGAATCCTGCATGGGATCGCTCCTTGCCGAGGTCAGCAGCGCCATCGACTAGCGGTTCACCGCCACGCGGGCGTCACAGGTCGAAGTGCGTCTCGGGCTCGGCCTGGCCGATCGATGTCACGATGGAGGCGGCGATCTCCCGCACCTTCTGGTTGCGGCTGCTGGAGACGGACTTCAGGATGGTGAAGGCCTCCGTCTGGCTGCAGCGGTTCTGCGCCATGATGATGCCGATCGCGATGTCGATCGCGGTGCGGGACTGCATCGCGGTCTTGAGGTTGCCGATCGATTCGCTGTGCTGGGCCAGCCGGACGGCGAGCATCAGGGCCCTGGAGGTCTGGGCCACGAAGGTCTCGGCGGTGGCGATGTCCTCGGCGCCGAAGGCACCCGGCTGCGTCGAATAGACGTTGAGCGCGGCACGCGCACCGGCCTCGAGGGTGAAGGGGACCGCCAGGATGGAGCGGACACCGTGCTCGGCGGCGTTGGCGACGTAGCCGCTCCAGCGTTCGTCGGTCGTCGTGTCCGCGACGTGCACCGTACGCTGCTCCTCGCACGCGGTGAGGCACGGCCCCTCGGTGAAGAGGTACTGCAGTTCGTCGAGTTTCTTCGCGGCTTCGTTGCTGCTGGCGACCGTACCGGCGCGCCTGCTCCGCAGGAGGGTGATGCCGCAGAGGGTCTCCCCGGACTGCGGGAACAGTCGGAAGGCTGAGAAGCGGGCGAATTCCGTGAGGAACTCCTCGACTCCGTCGGTGTCGAGGAGGAGGTCCTGGAGGTAGTCGGTGGTGGAGTGCCCCGCAACCTGGTCGGCCATGTGTGCTGGTCCTGTTTCGTTCAGCCGCCGAGCCACGCGTGCATCACGCCGTTCGGGCGTCCGGACCGTGGTCCGTAACCGATGCACGAACCCAGGGAGTTCATGATCGGCCGTCTGCTAGACCGTTAGTCAGCCTACAGACTACAAGAGGCGATCCCGCAGGGCGTGCTCGACCGGTTCCCACCGGGAACCGGTCGAGCCGGGTACTGCTGGTCAGACCGTTGCGTGCTCGGTGCCGGCGGGGGTGACGACCTCGGCGGTCGGCTCCATGTTCTCGGCGTCCACCATCCAGGCGTACTGCTCGAGCTTGGCGATGAATCCGTGCAGCAGGTCGGCGGTGGTGGGGTCTTCCTCGTCGATCTGGTCGTGCACGTCGCGCATGGTCGTCACGGCGGCATTCAGCATCCGGACCACGAGGCCCACGGTGTCCTTGGTCGAGACCAGGCCTGCCGGGAACGGATCGATCTTGGTGCCCTCGGCGACGGCAACGCTGCGGCCGTCGGGAACGGCGTGCAGGGCACGCATGCGCTCTGCCATCTCGTCCGCGAACAGGCGGGCGTCGTCGATGATCTCGTCCAGCTGCAGGTGGAGGTCGCGGAAGTTCTTGCCGACCACGTTCCAGTGGGCCTGCTTGCCCTGCAGGTGCAGCTCGATGAGGTCGACCAGGACGGCCTGCATGTTGTCGGTGAGGGTGGGTGAAGCCTTCATGAGTCCTCCAGTGCTAGAGAAATGTGCTCCTTCCGGCAGGGCGCCGAGGCGCCGAATCCCGCCGGTGGACTCCTTTCACCCTAGACCTGCCCGTTGGCCAAATCCAGCCGATCTGCATACGCTAAGGGAACTTACGGTTTTGCCGTACCGACCCCCGAAAGGGGCTATGGGCGGCGCCGGAGTCTCTACGAAGGAGGAACCCTTTTGGCTTCAGTGCAGGAATCTATCGACGTAGCAGTACCGGTCAGCACGGCCTACAACCAGTGGACCCAATTCGAGAGCTTTCCCCAGTTCATGGGCGGCGTCGAGTCGATCACGCAGACCTCCGACACCCGCACCCACTGGGTGACGAGCATCGGTGGCGTCAGGCGGGAGTTCGATGCCGAGATCACCGAACAGCACCCCGACGAGAGGGTGGCCTGGAAGAGCACCGACGGCGAATCCCACGCCGGCGTGGTGACCTTCCACCGCCTCGACGAGAGCACCACGCGGCTCATGGTGCAGATCGACTGGCACCCGGAGACGTTCACCGAGAAGATCGGCGCCGTCGTGAACGCGGACGCCGCCCAGGTGAAGGGCGACCTCAAGAGGTTCAAGGAGTTCATCGAGAAGAGCGGAGGGGAGACCGGCGCCTGGCGCGGCAACGTCGATGCCCCGCCGACCGGCGGCACGTCCGACGCCGCCCCGGCCAACAGCACACTGCCCGATGCATCGACGAACGACCCCGATTCGGGTGGCCCCCGCATCAGCTGACGCGCGGCCCACAGGACGAGGCGGACCCCTTCAGGGTCCGCCTCGTCCTCTTTGGCCGGTGTCCTAGGGGATGTCGCCCACGGCGATCGTTCCGATCGCGTCGGTGGCCTGCCGGGAGAGCTCCGGCGAGATGGGTGAGCTCTTCGCGGCTTCGGCGGCTTCGGCCTGTCCTTCCGCGCTGACCGCGTAGGTGCCGAAGGCGCGCACGACGGCGGCCGTCGCCTCGTTCTCGTAGCGCGCGCAGTACACGTGGTAGGACACCAGGACCAGCGGGTAGACGCCGGGTTCGGTGGTGGTCCGATCGAGATCCAGGGCGATGTCGTAGTCCTCGCGGCCCGGGACGCGGGTCGCGAGGTCGACGGCGGCAGCGGCCGCCTCGGAACTCACCGGCACGTAGGCCTCGCCGACCTTGAGGGCCACGCGCCCGAGCGGATCACCGACGGCGGAGTCGTCGGCGTACGTCACCGCGCCCACGGTGCCGGCCACCGTGCTGACCACGCCCGCATTGCCCTTGGCGTTCTCGTTCTCGAGCTCCGACGGCCAGGTCCCGTCGGGCTCCTCCGCCCAGATGTCGGGGACCACGGCGTGGAGGTAGTCCGTGAAGTTCTCGGTGGTGCCGGAGTCGTCGGACCTGCTCACTGCCGAGATCGGCAGTGCGGGGAGGTCGACGTCGTTCTGCGCCGCGATGGCTGGATCGTTCCACGTGGTGATCTCACCGCGGAAGATGCGCGCCACGGTGGCGGCGTCGAGGTCCAGCCGGGAGATGCCGGGCAGGTTGAAGGCGACGCTGATCGGCGAGACGTAGGCAGGGATGTTGAAGGCGCCGCCCGGCCCGCAGGCCTCGGTGGATTCGGCGAGCTCCTCGTCGCTGAGATACGCGTCCGATCCGGCGAATCCCACGGCTCCCGCGAGCAGGGCGCCGCGGCCCGCTCCCGAGCCGTCGGGGGAATACTGCACCTGTGCGCGCGGGTACAGGGTTGCGAACCCCGAGCGCCAGGCGTCCATGGCCGGTCCCTGCGCGGATGACCCGGAGGCGGTCACGGCACCCTGCAGGCTCGTGTCCCCGCGCTGCGCCGCGGCTTCCTGCTCAGCGCCGAGGGGGTAGTCGGAGCCGCAGGCGGTCAGGCCGAGGGCGACGGCGAGGGACAGTGACAGGGTGGCTCGGGTTCTCACCGGAGCAACGTTACAGGTGGCTAAATGGTGAACCCAAGGTGGACAGCGGGTGGACCGGCGGGTGCGGCTACGGCCTACCCCCGGCGGAGGCGGTAGCCGTCGCCCCTGTGCACGAGGCGGCGGCCACCGCCGTCGTGCAGCTGGATCCACACCACGGAGGAGTCGTCGGTCCTCATGTCGAGGACACCGCGGAGCTGTGCACCGGCCACGTGCTGGAGGGTGACGTGCTCGCCGCGCTTGAAGCCCGACCAGTCCTGCGTCTGGGAATCGGTGGTCGGGGTGAGGGGAGTATCCATGGCGGGCCTTTCGGGAGGTTCCGGGCTTCCCACGCTAGCCACGGCTCCTGAACGCCGCATGAACGCCCGCTGAAGGTTGTCGCGTCCCTGCGGGGTCAGAGGGTGCGCCAGTCCCCGCTGGTGAGGTGGGAGCCTGCCTGCGGTCCCATGAGGAGCATGCCGCCGTCGACCACGAACGAGGCGCCGTTGACGTAGCTGGAGGCACCGGAGGCGAGGAAGGCGACGACGTCGGCGATCTCCTCCGGGGCGCCCGGCCGGCCCAGCGGGATTCCGGGCCTGTCCATGGTGTGCGGATCCTGCTCCTCGGAGTCGTTCATCGGGGTGTTGATCTCGCCGGGCAGGACGGCATTCGCGGTGATGCCGCGGTCTGCGAGTTCGAGGGCGATGGTCCGGATGAGGCCCCCGAGACCGTGCTTGGAGGCGTCGTAGGCGGCCGATCCCACGCGCGGCTGCTCCTGGTGGACGCTGGTGACGGCGATGATGCGCCCGCCCCTGCCGCCGTCGATCATGTGGCGGGCCGCGCGCTGCAGGCAGACGAAGGCGCCGTCGAGGTTGGCGCCCATGGTGCCGCGCCAGGTGTCCCAGTCCGTCTCCATGAACATGGTGCCGCCATTGACGCCCGCGTTGTTGACGAAGACATCGAGCCCGCCGAGCTCCTTCGCGAGCTGGTCGACGACGTCGCCGCACGCCGGCGCGTCCGTGGTGTCGAGCTGTGCGACGGCGGCGCGCACGCCCTTCTCCCGCACGAGGCGCGCGGTCTCCTCCGCGCCCTCCTGGTCGGAGTGCCAGGTGACGCCGACATCGCAGCCCGCTGCCGCGAGGGCGATGGCTGTGGCCCGGCCGATGCCGGAGTCGGAGCCGGTGACGATTGCCTTGCTCGGTGTGAAGTCCATGGCTCCATCCTTCGCACCCGGCCCGGCGGCCCGCAAGGAAAATCTGGGCGGAGACGAGCGGAGGCGTGCCTCGACGGCAGGACCCCCGGGCGGAAGCCCGGGGGTCCTGGAGGTGGCGAAGAGGGGCTACGCCTCGACGGCCCCCTGGCGTCCGGCGTCGGGGGCCTCGACAGTCGCCGACTGGACCGCAGCGGAGGATTCTCCGCTGACGATCTCGATCTTGCGGGGCTTGGCGCGCTCACTGACGGGGATCATCACGTTGAGGACCCCGTTCTCGTAGCGGGCCGAGATCCCCTCCGTGTCGATGCCCTGGCCCAGGTTGAGCTGGCGCAGGAACGAGCCGCTCTCACGTTCGCGGGTCAGCCACTTGACGCCCTCGGCGCCGCGGAGCGTGCGCTCGGCACGGATGGTGAGGAGCTGGCCGTCGACGTCGATGTCGACCGAGCCGGGATCGATGCCCGGGAGGTCCGCGGAGAGGATGTAGTGGTCCTTCTCGCGGTAGAGGTCCATCGGCATGAGACGGAGACCGGGACGGCTCTCCAGCAGGGCGCCGGCAACGCGGTCCAGCTCGCGGAACGGATCGAATTTCATGGCCATGGGAAACAACTCCTTCGCATGTGCCACCGGGTGGTGGTTCTTCTCCTGAGTTGAGCGCCCTCCGCTCAACTACGAAAAATGTTAGCACTCGGACCCTTCGAGTGCTAAGGGGAAGATGTTCGCCCTGAACGAACGCACAGAAGCAGAAGGCCCGTACCGACGAATCGGTACGGGCCTTCTGCTGTGCTGTCTCCAGCCGATCCTCGTGCCTGCGCGGGGCCTCGATCCCCGGGCCTTCCGCGTGTGAAGCGGATGCTCTACCAGACTGAGCTACACAGGCAATTGGTTCTCCCATAGCTTAGGCCATCCGGGCGCCGCGCCAAATTCAGGCGCCGCACGTCGCGCCGCCGTGCGCTGGTCATCGGTCCGTGGCCTCAGTAGCCTGAAGGAAAGCATGCTGATCATCCGCTCATGCCCGCACGGCAACGACGAAGGGACCGCACCATGGACAACCAGGACCTCCTGCAGCGCATCCAGGCACTCGTACAGGAGGAGCACGACCTCCGCGACCAGCCCCAGGACTCCGGAGCCGGCGCGGAGCACCAGGATCACGCGGCCCGGCTGAAGCGCGTCGAGGAGGATCTCGACCAGTGCTGGGACCTGCTCCGCCAGCGCCGTGCGAAGGCCGATGCCGGTGAGGATCCCGCCGATGCCGATGCCCGTCCCATCGGCCAGGTGGAGGGGTACCGCCAGTAATGGCGCTGCCCGTGGTGCTGTTCGACGTCAACGGCACCCTGTCGGACCTGGATCCCCTGTCCCAGCACTTCGAGGAGATCGGCGCGCCTCCGCAGCTGGCCGCGCTCTGGTTCGCCTCGGTGCTCCGGGATGGTTTCGCGCTCGCCGCCGTCGGGCAGAACCCTGCCTTCCGGGAGGTCGCCGAGGGTGCGTTGCGGGCGGTCCTCGCGGGCCAGATCCTCAACCGGGACCTCGACGACGCGGTCGCCCACATCATGTCGGCGCTGCAGGGGCTCGCCGTGCACCCGGATGTCGGAGAGGGCATCCGTGCCCTGGCTTCCGCGGGCTTCGGTGTCGCCGTGCTGACCAACGGCGCGACGGCGACGGCCGAGGCACTGCTGGAACGGGCCGGTGTCCGGGACCAGGTCCTCGCCGTCCTGTCGGTCGAGGACGCGCCGCGCTGGAAGCCCGCGCCCGAGTCCTACGCCTACGCCCTCGGTGCCCTGCACAGGGAGGCGGGCGACGTCGTGCTCGTCGCCGTCCACCCCTGGGACATCGACGGAGCTGCGCGGGCAGGGCTCCGGACAGCCTGGCTGAACCGGGACGGCTCGCCCTATCCTCCCGCGATGACGGCCCCCGATTCCGAGGTGCCCTCGATCACCGACCTGCCCCGCGCCCTCGGAGGGTGAGGACCGTCGGCCATCCATCGTCCGGGCGAGCGTCGCCGAACTCCCGTCAGCGGCTGCAACGCCTGCGCGCCCCGTCATGGCCGGCAAGGTGGCCGTAGTCGCCGTCGTGGGCAACGAGGACGGCGCCCACAAGGCGGTCGCGGGTGCCGTCCGCAACGCAGAGCACCTCGCGAAGCTGCTGCGCCGGGAGAACCTCCCCCTGGAGTAGCCGGCGGTAGCACGCAAGCCACTCTCCGTGCTGCTGATCCGGTACGGGAAGGGGCGGGATGGCGCCGGGGAGGCTAGGCTGGAAGCTCTGGTGAGCCGGGAAGTCTGGTCGGCGCTCCCATGAGCGCGCCCGACCGAAGGAATTCCATGACTCCCGATCCCACTCCCGCATCCTCGTCGCCGGCTCCACCCGGCAGCCATGTCTTCACCCGCAGCAGCTACCCCGAGCACCTGCGCATCACGAGCATCCTGCGCAAGGAGACCGTCGGCGGGGCGCTTCTCCTGGTCGCCACCGTCCTGGCCCTCATCCTGGCCAACTCCCCGGCGGCGGACGCCTACTTCGCGGTGAGGGACTTCCGGTTCGGCTACGAGCCCTGGCACCTCGAACTGAGTGTCGGTGCGTGGGCGGCGGACGGGCTGCTCGCCATCTTCTTCTTCCTCGCGGGTCTCGAACTGAAGCGTGAGTTCGTCGCGGGGGACCTCCGGAAGTTCGATCGCGCCATCGTGCCGATCGCCGCTGCGCTCGGCGGGGTCATCGTGCCGGCGCTGGTCTACGTGGCCATCACCCTCGGCGCGGGACCCGAGGCGCTGCGCGGCTGGGCCATCCCGACCGCGACGGACATCGCCTTCGCCGTGGCCGTCCTCGCCGTCGTCGGATCCCACCTGCCGAGTGCGCTGCGCATCTTCCTGCTGACGCTCGCCGTCGTCGACGACCTCCTGGCCATCAGCATCATCGCGTTCTTCTACTCGGAGGACATCGAGGTATCGCCCCTGCTGTTCGCGATCATCCCGCTGGCGCTCTACGCGTTCCTGGCGCAGCGGTTCCCCGCCTTCTTCCAGCGCCGCGCCTGGGCGCCCTGGGTCATCCTCCTCCCCCTCGGGTTCGTGGTGTGGGCGTTCGTGCACGAGTCCGGGGTCCATGCCACGGTCGCCGGGGTGCTGCTCGGCTTCGCGATCCCCGTGCTGCCCAAGGGCACGAAGCCCGCTGCGGGCGACGTCGGGATCACGCCGATCGGCGTCGAGGACGACCACGGGCCCACGCAGGCGCACGATGTCACTCCCGACGGGCTGGCCGACACCCTCGAACACGCCATCCGGCCGCTGTCGGCGGGATTCGCGGTGCCGGTCTTCGCCTTCTTCTCCGCAGGTGTCGCCATCGGCGGATTCGAAGGACTCGTCAGGGCGGTGACGGATCCGATCGCGATCGGCATCATGGTGGCCCTCGTTCTCGGCAAGCCCCTCGGGATCCTGCTGGCCACCCTCGCCGTCACGAAGACCACGAGGGCGAGCCTCGACCCGGACCTGGCCTGGATCGACATCCTCGGCGTGGCGATCCTCGCGGGGGTCGGCTTCACCGTGAGCCTGCTCATCAGCGAACTCGGCTTCGGGCAGGGAACGCCCGAGGACGATCACGCCAAGGTGGCCATTCTCAGCGGTTCCCTCATCGCGGCGCTCGCCGCCGCCGTCGTGCTCCGCCTCCGCAACAAGCGGTACCGGGAGATCGAGGAGCTGGAGCGCATCGACGCCGACCACGACGGCGTCCCGGACGCCTTCGAGCAGCGCTAGGGCCCCGGGCGGAGGGGCGTCAGCGCCTGCGCATGAGCCAGGACAGCGTCAGCGCCCCGGCGCTGCGCCGGAAACCGCTCCGCCCCGAGATGACCTCGAGTGCCGCCCAGACCGCCAGGCACACCGAGCTCGCGAGGCGCAGGCGCTCGCGGTTCCTGTGCTCGAGCGCCATGAAGGAGGCGGCCCCGAGCAGTGCCCACCCCAGGATCGGGGCGTTCGGCTTCTGCGCGACGGTCTGGCGGCCGAGGCTGTCGGTGAAGAATCCCATCATGCGCCCTTCTGCTTGGAGGTGGCGGCTGCCTTCTTGGTGCCCGCCTTCTTCTCCCGGTTCTTCTCCACGCTGCGGCGCAGTGCCTCCATGAGGTCCAGCACGTTGTCGCCGTCGTCCTCGTCCTTGTCCGCGCCGAAGGTCGCCTCGGTGTCGATGGTGTCGCCCTGCTCGATCTTCGCGTCGATCAGGGTGCGCAGCTGGACCTGGTAGTCGTCGGTGAAGTTCTCCGGATCGAAGTCGGTGGAGAAGGATTCGACGAGTGCCGCGGACATCTGCTTCTCCTTCGCGGAGATGCGCACCTTCTCCTCGAGGGAGGGAAACGACGCCTCCCGCACCTCGTCGTCCCACAGCAGCGTCTGGAGCATCAGGACGTCGCCGCGGACGCGCAGTGCGGCGAGGCGGCTCTTCTGGCGGAGGGAGAACTGCACGATCGCCGTGCGGTCCGTCTCCTCGAGGGTGCGCCGCAGCAGCACGTAGGCCTTGGTCGAGGTGCTGTCGGGCTCGAGGAAGTAGGCGCGGTCGAACATGATCGGGTCGATCTGGTCACTCGGTACGAACTCGACCACCTCGATCTCGCGGCTCCGCTCGACCGGCAGGGATGAGAGGTCCTCGTCCGTCAGGACCACCGTGTGCTCGCCGTCGTCGTACGCCTTGTCGATGTGCTTGAAATCCACGACCTCGTCGCAGATCTCGCAGCGCCGCTGGTAGCGGATGCGGCCGCCGTCCCTGTCGTGCACCTGGTGCAGGGAGATGTCGTGGTCCTCCGTGGCGCTGTAGACCTTGACCGGCACGTTGACCAGGCCGAACGCGACCGCACCCTTCCAGATGGCTCTCATGGGTCAAGTGAACACCAAGCAGGCTTACCGGGCCAGAGGATGCCCGCCGCCCACCCCTAGACTTGGGGGGTGACTTCCGAGACCGTAGAGCCCATCGTCAGCAAGACCACCAGCGACGACGGCGGCACCGTACTGCGCCTGGAGTTCCAGTTCGCATTCCCCCCGACCGTCCTGTGGAAGCACCTGACCGAGGCCGACAAGCTGAAGTACTGGTTCCCGTGCGAGATGGAGTTCGAGCCGCGCAAGGACGAGGAGATCCTCTTCCGCTATGTCGACCAGAAGCCTCTGCGCGGCACGGTGCTGGAGGCCGAGCGGCCCTCGGTGCTCGCCTACACCTGGGAGACGGACAGCCTGCGCTGGGAGCTGGCACGGACGGGCGACAACGGCACGCAGCTCGTACTCCTCCTGACTCCGGGCAGTCCGCGGCACTCCGCGACCATGGCCGCCGGCTGGCACCTGACGATCGCCGGGCTCGACGACTTCCTCAACAAGCGCAACCTCGGGCAGGATCCGGCGCTGTGGGACGTCTACGTGACGCGTTACCGGGAGCAGTTCGCCGACCAGGCCTAACCCCTGACGCCTCCGGCCGGGGGTGCTCCGCCGGAATCGGTACTGGACCGCCGCGGGCATCCGGTCAAGACTGGGGGAATGGCTCCCCCACCCTCGGCACGGCAGCAGACCGTCACGGTGGAGGGGCGTACGCTCCGGTTGTCCAACCTGGACAAGGTGCTGTATCCGGCGACGGGAACCACCAAGGGGGACGTGCTCGCGTACTACGCGGCGGTGGCCCCCCACCTCATCCGGCATGCGAGCCACCGCCCCGTCACGCGGAAGCGCTGGGTCCACGGCGTGGGCACCCCCCAGGAGCCGGGCCAGGTGTTCTTCCAGAAGAGCATCGACGACAACGCTCCTGCCTGGGTGCCGCGCAACGCCATCCAGCACAAGGACCACGTCAACGTCTACCCGATGGTCGACGACCTCGCCACGCTCACCTGGCTGGGGCAGATCGCCGCACTGGAGATCCATGTACCCCAGTGGCGTTTCGCCGCGGACGGCGCCAGGGGTGACCCGGACCGCCTGGTGCTGGACCTCGATCCCGGCAACGGAGCGGGACTCGCGGAATGCGCCGAGGTGGCACGGCTCGCCCGGCCCATCCTGCAGGACATGGGGCTCGAGCCGTTCCCCGTCACCAGCGGATCGAAGGGGATCCACCTGTACTGCGCCCTGGACGGCAGGCAGACCTCGGAGCAGGTGTCCGCCGTCACGCACGAACTGGCGCGGGCCCTCGAGGCCGACCACCCGGACCTCGCCGTCAGCGACATGAAGAAGGCGCTGCGCCCCGGCAAGGTGCTCGTCGACTGGAGCCAGAACAACGCCAACAAGACGACGGTGAGCCCCTATTCGCTCCGCGGCCGCTTCGAGCCGACCGTCGCCGCGCCGCGCTCCTGGGAGGAACTCGAGGAGGAGGGGCTCGGTCACCTCGACTACCGGGAGGTCCTGCAGCGGATCGATACCGTGGGGGACATCCTCGCTCCCGTGACGAGGCCCGTACCGGCCGGAGCGGATGGCGGAAGCGCCCCGTCGGACCGGTTGTCCACCTACCGGGCGATGCGCGATGCGTCGAAGACGCCCGAGCCGGTCCCCGAATCGGTGGGACCGCCGGGAGGCAACAGCTTCGTGATCCAGGAGCATCACGCCCGCCGCCTCCACTACGACTTCCGGCTGGAGCGTGAGGGCGTGCTCGTCTCGTGGGCCATCCCCAAGGGCCCGCCCCTGACGCCCAGCAAGAACCACCTCGCGGTGCAGACCGAGGACCACCCCCTCGACTACGGCTCGTTCGAAGGAAGTATTCCAAAGGGGGAATACGGCGCCGGGGAGGTTTCCATCTGGGACGCCGGGACCTATGAGCTGGAGAAGTGGCGGGACGGCAAGGAGGTCATCTGCACGCTTCACGGGAAGCCGGACGGAGGCCTCGCCCGGGGTGGCACCGCCGTCCGGCGTTACGCCCTGATCAACACCGGCGGCGGAGCGAACGGCAGGAGCAACTGGCTGATCCACCTCATGAAGGACCAGCCCGCCGGGGCGCGGCAGGAGACGGGCGGGGATCGTGGAGACACGGACGCTGCAGCGAGTCCGGCCGCCGCGAGTCCGGCCGCCGCGCGTCCGGCCGCCGCGCGTCCGGCCGGCGCGCGTCCGGCGCGGCAGGACGACGCAGCGGAAGCGCCCGCCCCATCGCCCCAGGCAGGAGCGGGCGCCCTCCGTCCCATGCTCGCCACCCTCGGATCCGAGCAGGGTATCCCTGATCCCGAGGCCTGGGCGTACGAGATGAAGTGGGACGGCGTGCGCTGCATCGCGACGGTCCGGGACGGCGAGGTCTCGCTCGCCAGCCGCAACGGGATCGACGCCACACCCACCTACCCCGAGCTCGCGGACCTCGGCGAGTTCCTCAGTGCCGACAGCGCCGTGCTCGACGGCGAGATCGTGGCGCTCAACGCGCGGGGCAGGCCCGACTTCAGCCTCCTGCAGACACGCATGAAGCTGACGCACCGCGCCGAGATCGAGGCTGCCCGCCGGAAGACCCCTGTCCGGTTCATGCTGTTCGACCTGCTGGAACTCGACGGCAACGACTTGACCGGGCTCGAGTACTGCCAGCGGCGGGAGCTGCTCGAGAAGGCGGTCGACGAGGCGGAGGACGGGCACATCCAGGTGCCCCCGGCCCTGGACGCGACCCTCGAGGAAGCCGTGGAGGCCAGCAGGCAGTTGGGCCTCGAGGGCATCATGGCCAAGCGCCTCGCAAGCGATTACCAGCCCGGCGCGCGGTCGTCGTCGTGGGTGAAGATCAAGCACCTGCGGACGCAGGAGGTCGTGGTGGTGGGTTGGCGGCCCGGCAAGGGCACCCGCGCCTCGAAGGTCGGCTCCCTGCTCGTGGCCGTTCCGGACGGCGTCGACCTGCGCTACGTGGGGCGGGTCGGTTCCGGGCTCACGGAGCGTGACCTCGCGGAGGTGGGCGCGCGCCTCAAGAAGCTGGCCAGGAAGACCGCACCGCTCGGCGACGTGCCCGGCCCGGATGCGTCCGACGCCCACTGGGTCCGGCCCTCGCTCGTGGGCGAGGTCCAGTACAGCGAGCACACGGGCACCGGCCGCCTGCGGCACCCCGTGTGGCGTGGGTGGCGGCCGGACAAGACACCGTCCGACGTCGTCGTCGAACTCTGATATCCCGGTTCCGTCCCGTTGCATCACCAAGGAGGCATATATGACCAGTCTTGATATCCCGGCGTTGGACGCGTGGTGGCGGGCTGCCAACTACATCTCGGTAGGCCAGATCTACCTGCGGGACAACGCGCTGCTGACGCGTCCGCTGGCGGGCGCGGACGTGAAGGCGCGGCTGCTCGGCCACTGGGGGACGACCCCGGGACTGAACTTCGTCTACACGCACCTCAACCGGGTCATCTCCGAGCGCCGCCAGGAGATGCTGTTCGTGACCGGGCCCGGACACGGCGGGCCGGCCAACGTGGCGAACGCCTGGCTCGAGGGCACCTACTCGGAGGTCTACAGCCATATCGGCAAGGACGGCGCCGGTCTCAACGCCCTGTTCAAGCAGTTCAGCTACCCCGGTGGCGTCCCGTCCCATGCGGCGCCCGAATCGCCCGGCTCCATCCATGAGGGTGGAGAACTCGGCTACACCCTCGCGCACGCCTACGGTGCCGTCTTCGACAACCCGACGCTCATCGCCGCGGCCGTGGTCGGCGACGGCGAGGCGGAGACCGGGCCGCTGGCCACGAGCTGGCATTCGACCAGCTTCGTGGACCCGGCGGTCGACGGTGCCGTGCTGCCGATCCTGCACCTCAACGGCTACAAGATCGCCAACCCCACGGTGCTGGCGCGGATGCCGGAGGAGCAGCTCCGCCAGCTGATGTACGGCTACGGGTACGATCCGCACTTCGTCACGGTGTCGGATCCCTCGGCCACGGAGGAAGCGCACCGGGACTTTGCCGCCGTCCTCGACGCCTGCATCGATGACATCCACGCCATCCAGGAGCAGGCGCGGACGTCCCCCACGGGTGCGGATGCCGCCGCTCCCAGGTGGCCCATGATCGTGCTGCGCTCACCCAAGGGCTGGACCGGCCCCGCCGTGGTGGACGGCAAGCAGGTGGAGGGGACCTGGCGGGCCCACCAGGTGCCGCTGTCGGAGATCCACACCGATGAGGCGCACCTGCACCAGCTCGAGGAGTGGATGCGCTCCTACGACCCGGTGTCCCTGTTCACGGAGAACGGGGAACTGAGGCCCGAGATCGCGGACCTCGCGCCCGACGGCGACCTGCGCATGAGTGCGACCCCCTACGCCAACGGCGGCCGGATCCTCCGGGACCTCGTGCTGCCCCCGTACGCGGATCACGCCGTGGAGGTCTCGCACCCGGGGTCGGAGAAGGTGAGCCCCATGATCACGGTGGGCGGCTACCTGCGGGACATCATCGAGCGCAATCCGCACAACTTCCGCTTGTTCGGGCCGGACGAGACGGCGTCGAACCGGCTGTCCGCGGTGTTCGAGGTGACGGACAAGGTCTGGGAGCCGCGCATCGAGGACGTCGATGAGCACCTCGCGCGCTCCGGGCGCGTCATGGAGGTCCTCAGCGAGCATCTCTGCCAGGGCTGGCTCGAGGGGTACCTGCTGACCGGCCGGCACGGCGTCTTCAATTGCTACGAGGCCTTCGTGCACATCGTCGACTCGATGTTCAACCAGTTCGCGAAGTGGCTCAAGGTGCACCGCGAGCTGTCCTGGCGCCGGCCCATCGCCTCGTTCAACTACATGCTCTCCAGCCACGTCTGGCAGCAGGACCACAACGGGTTCTCGCATCAGGACCCGGGGTTCATCGACCACGTGGTCAACAAGAAGGCGGACATCATCCGGGTCTACCTGCCACCGGACGCCAACACGATGCTCGCGGTCACCGAGCACTGCATGCAGACCCGCGACACCGTCAATGTGATCGTCACGGGCAAGCAACCGACCCCCACCTGGCTGGGACCCGAAGAAGCGCACCTGCACGTCAAGCGCGGGATCGGGATCTTCGACTTCGCGGGATCGGAGGAACCGGGCGTGGAGCCCGACGTCGTCCTCGGGTGCGCGGGCGACGTGCCGACCCTCGAGACCGTGGCGGCAGCGGGGCTGCTGAAGGCCGGCATCCCCGGGCTCAAGGTCCGCGTGGTGAACGTCGTGGACCTGATGCGCCTGCAGGACGAGACCGAGCACCCGCACGGACTGTCCGCGCGTGAGTTCGACACCCTGTTCACGACGTCGAAGCCGGTGGTCTTCGCCTATCACGGCTACCCATGGCTGATCCATCGGCTGACCTACCGGCGGAACAACCACGGGAACCTGCATGTTAGGGGTTACAAGGAGGAAGGCACGACGACGACGCCGTTCGACATGGCGATGCTGAACCAGATCGACCGGTTCCAGCTCGCCATCGACGTGATCGACCGCGTGCCGACCCTCGGAGCGACCCAGGCCCGGTTCCGGCAGGACCTGCAGGACCAGCGGCAGCGCGCCTGGCAGTACACGCGCGATGCCGGGAAGGACCTCGAGACCATCACCGGGTGGACGCTCGACGAATCTTCGCCGGACGACGCGAAGTAAAACCCGTCGTCCACGACCAGAAGGAGAACGCCGTATGACAGAGTTCCGCATTTCCTCGACCCGGACCATCGACGCACCCGCGGGTGCGATCTTCGACATCCTGTCCAATCCCGCCCACCACGCCGCGCTCGACGGCTCGGGCATGGTGCAGTCGGACAGCAAGTCCGACCGCATCACGGCGGTCGGACAGACGTTCACCATGAACCAGAACTGGGACAAGATGGGCGGTGATTACCAGACGGACAACCATGTGGTGGGCTACGACCCGAACAAGCTGCTCGCCTGGAAGACGGCTCCTGCCGGGGAGGTCCCGCCGGGATGGGAGTGGGTGTGGGAACTGCAGCCCTCGGGCCCGGACTCCACCGAGGTCTCCGTCACCTACGACTGGTCCGCCGTGACGGACAAGGAGCTGCTGAAGACGATCAGCTTCCCCGCCGTACCGCGGGAAGCCCTCGACTCGACGCTGGCGAACCTCGCGGCGCAGGTGTCCGAGTCCTGATCCATCGGATCTCCCGGCAGTAGTCGCGGCGGCGGCCGGCTCCCTGAGGGGCCGGCCGTCGCCGTATCCCGGCGCCGGTGCCGGCTACGAGGACGAACTGCGGCGGGCCCGGGAGAGGAACGGGGCGGACGAGTCCGTGCTGCTCGTGGCACCGGCCCGCCTGCCCCCGCCGCCCCGGGGATCAGGCGCCCGGGTGCTGCGCCCGGTAGATCTCCATCTGCCGGTACCGGCGCTGCAGGCTGTCCCGCCGCGGGGTGCTGTCCGCATCCCGTGGCTCGGCGGTGAGGTCGATGTGGCGCTCGCCGTAGTGCCAGAGCAGCATGTCGTCGAGGAGCCGGTCCGGGCCGGGGGAGTAGCGGTGGTCCAGCGCCTTGCGGACGGTGGTGATGGTGTCGGCCTGCAGCAGGGACACGAACTCGAGGGTCGTCTTCAGTCCGTGGGCGGCGAGGAGCTCGGCGGCCCAGCCCCAGTTGTCGTCCGCTTTCCGGTCCACGTGCGGCAGCAGGGTCTGCCACACGTCCCGGATGCGGTTGGGCGTCAGGGGCGCGCTGCCCTCGCCGTCCTCGTCCCAGAACCCCGTGACGGTCTCGTACCGCTCGTGCAGTTCGGCGAACGCGGATTCCACGGTCTCGAGCATGGCCGCGGTCCCGGTGAACTGGCGGTCGAAGTAGGGGCTCCAGGCTTTCGGGTTGGACGCCTTGAACCGGATGTCGTGCTCGATCTCGGACCACGCGTGGGCCAGGACCGTCCGCACCTGCACCTCGAACAGGTAGCTGCCGGCGGCCCTGGTGTCCGGGTCCACGGCCTGCTGGAACGCTCGGACGACGTCGTTGTGGATGGTCCGCATGATCAGGTGCCGGCTGGAGTAGCCGTACGTGCCCGACTCGATGGACCCGATGTCCTTCTCGCGGTCGCCGCGGCAGTCGAACTCGCTGCGCTGGCGCTTGAGCAGGTTCGCGGCGAGGTCCACCTCGTGCGGGAGCGTGGTGATGATGCGGACGCCCACCAGGTCCGTCAGGTTGCGCATGGGATCGGGGAACACGAGCACGGGCGGCGCGCCGGCTTCGGGCGAGGGCAGCGTGCGTGAGGCCTTGTCGCGGAAGGATTCGACGGTCTTGGTGCGCGCCGTGACGAACAGCGGTTTCAGGTCGGTCCCGTCGAAGATCGCCTCGATGCTGTCCCGCATGGCTGCGGTGACCCGGTCGAGGGCAGGCCGGACGCGCTCGTACTCCCGCGTATGCGCCTCGACGGCAGGCCTCAACCGCTCGTCGAGATCATCCCACGCGCCCATGTTCCGTGCCTTTCCCTGAAGAGTCTTCATCGTAGCCAACCCGGGTGACCGTTACGCTTCCCCTGTGAATCGTATGGACCCCGTGGGTCGGCGCTCCGTCCTGGGGCTGCTGGCCGCTGCCGGCGCCGCCCTCCTCGCGGCCTGTGGCATCAGGACAGGGCCCTCGGCGCAAAAGGTGACGCCGCAGCGCTACCGCTACGGCGGCGATCCCAGCCAGTTCGCCGACCTCTACCTCCCGTCCGGCGACTCGGCCGCGCGAGGCGCCGTCGTCATCATCCACGGCGGCTACTGGCGGTCCACCTACGGCGCGGAGCTCGGGGAGCCCCTTGCGCAGGATCTCGCCGCCCGGGGCTGGGCATGCTGGAACCTCGAGTACCGGAGGGCGGGCGACGGCGGCGGCTGGCCCGCCACGTTCGACGACGTCGCCGCCGGGATCGACCACCTGGGCGCAGCCGCACAGGAGCACGGCCTCGACCTCCGTTCGACGACGGCGCTGGGCCACTCGGCCGGGGGGCACCTCGCGGTATGGGCCGCGGGCCGGGCGAAGCTGCCGCCCGGTACGCCCGGCGCCGGGATACCGGCGGTGCCGCTCACCGCCGTCGTGAGCCAGGCCGGGGTGCTGAACCTCCGCGAGGCCCGCGAGCTGGGGTTGAGCGACGGTGCCGTGGAGAACCTGCTGGGCGTCCCGGAGGCGGAGGACCCCGAACGCTACCGGCTCGCGGACCCGATGTCCTCGATCCCGCTCGAGGTCCCCGTCCATGCCGTGCACGGGACAACGGACACCACGGTGCCCCTGAGCCAGTCGGAGAGCTATGTGGAGGCTGCGACCGCAGCGGGGGCCACGGCCGAACTGGTCCTGGTGCCCGGTGACCACTTCGCCGTCATCACCCCGGGTTCCGAAGCGTGGGAAGCGGTCGTCGCACTGCTCGACCGCGCAGCAAACCCCGGCCGGCCCGCAGCGGGCCGACCGGGGTCCGAGGGGGCTAGTTGAGCGGCAGGGTGCCCTCGGGCAGGGCGCCGTCGGCGAGCAGTTCGCGCGCGGAGTTCGCCAGCGCGGTCAGCGCGACGCGCTGGGTCCACGGTCCGTAGGAGATGCGTGCGACGCCGAGCTCCTGCAGGCGCGAGGGCGCGAGGCTGCCGGGCACGTTGATGACGCTGAGGCGCCGGGGGCCGAAGGCCTCCACCAGGGTGGTCACCGCGTTCTCGTCGAGCAGGCCGGGGACGAACACGTTCGTGGCACCGAGAGCCAGGTACGCCCTGCCCCGCTCGACGGCGTCGGCCAGGACGTCCGCGGGGTCGCGGTCGCCGGCCTTCACGAAGGCGTCGGTGCGGGCATTGAGCACGAAGTCGATGCCCTCGGACTGCCCTGCCTTCAGGACCGACTCCATCTGCGCCACGGCATCGGCCAGGGGCCGCATCTGGTCCTCGATGTTCGCTCCGACGATGCCGACGCCGATGGCCCTGCGGACCGTGTCCCCGGGGTCGCCGTAGCCGGACTCGAGGTCCGCGGAGACCGGGAGGTCCGTCGAGGCCGCGATGCGTGCCACGGCCGCGATCATCTCCGCCACGGGGATGTTCTCGCCGTCCTCGTAGCCGAGCGACGCCGCGATGGAGTGGCTCGCGGTGGCGAGGGCCTTCGTCCCGGGGATGTCCGCGATGGTCTTTGCGGTGATGACGTCCCAGACGTTGACGACCTGCAGGATCTCGGGGGCGGCATGGAGGCCGGCGAGGACGCCCGCCTTCGTGGCGAGGTCGCCGTGCGCCGTGCTGGTGGTTGCTTCGGTCATGGGGCTGCCTTCTGCGTGGTGGAGGCGATCCAGGCGGCTGCGCCGTCTATCTCGGTGGGGTGGATCCCGTGGCCGCCCTCGCGGACGTTCCGGTCTACTTCGGCGCCGCGGCTCTCGAGGATTGAACCGACGCGGACCACGCTGTCGGTCGGGGCCATGGCGTCGGTCGTCCCGTTGAACAGGGCGACCGCCGTGCCGGAGAGATCCGCCTCGATGGTCCGCCCTTCCAGCGGATACATGCCGGAGAATGCGACGACGTTCGCCACGGCGGCCGGGTGGAGCAGCGCGGTGGCGAGCGCGATGTTCGCCCCGTTGGAGAAGCCGACGGCCACGAGCGGGCGGTCGGCGATGCCGTAGTGGGTGCGTGCCCAGTCGATGAAGGCGGCGAGCTCACCGGCGCGGCGGACGACGTCGTCGACGTCGAACCTGCCCTCGCCGAAGCGGCGGAACCATCGGTTCATGCCGTGCTCCCGGACCGGACCGCGCGGAGCGAGGTACCCGGCGCCGGGTGCGAGGCGCTCCGCGAGCGGCAGGAGGTCGTGTTCGGTGCCGCCCGTACCGTGCAGGAGCAGCAGCACGGGGGTGCCTGTTTCGCCTGCACCGAACAGGTGCGGCCAGTCGTGCGTGGTGGTCATGGGCGTCCGTCCTTGACGAAGGCCTGGATGGCGGGGTTGTTCTCGCCGGGCAGGTCGATCCTGGCGACCGCGTGCGAGATGGCCTCGCGGTTCGGCTCGAGCCATGGCGGCAGCTTCAGGGAGCGCCCGAGTTCCAGCAGTGGTTCGTCGATGTCGAAGCCCGGGGTGTCCGTCGCGATCTCCAGGAGCGTTCCGCCGGGCTCGCGGAAGTAGATGGAGGTGAAGTACTGGCGGTCGAGGATCGCCGTCACGCCGTACCCGCGTTCGGCCAGTTCCTGGCGCCATGCCTCCTGCGTCTGCTGGTCGGGGACGCGGAACGCGATGTGGTGCACCGTCCCACCGGCCACGAGGCCGCGCTCGCCGCGGGGGTCCGTGACGACGTCGACGACAGTGCCGGGCTCGCCGTCGTGCGTGCTCAGGCGGTAGCGGCCGTCCTTCTCCGCGAGGATGCTCATGCCGAGGTCGCGTGTCAGGGTCTCGAGGGTGCGCGTGGGGTCCTGGACCGTCAGGACGGAGGAGTGCTGGCCGCGCACGGCGTACTCGGCGGGGACGGAGGCGGAGTCCCACGGGTTGCGGGGGTCGGAGACGGACGAGGCCACGAGGTCGATCTGCAGCCCGTCCGGGTCCCGGAGCGAGAGGCGCTCCTCCTCGGACGAGGCACGGGAGACGGCGGACTCGACGCCGATGGCCTTGAAGTGCTCCTGCCACCAGCCGAGGGTTCCCTGCGGCACGGAGAACGCGGTGGTGGTCGACTGCCCGCTGCCCACGCGCCCGCTGCGGATGCCCTGCCAGGGGAAGAAGGTCAGCAGGGAGCCCGGACGGCCTGACTCGTCGCCGTAGTAGAGGTGGTAGGTGCCCGGGTCGTCGAAGTTCACGGTCTTCTTGACGAGGCGCAGCCCCAGTCCCTTGATGTAGAAGTCGATGTTCTTCTGCGGGTCACCCGCGATCGCGGTGACGTGGTGGAGACCTTCGGTTCGTGCGGTCACGCTGTCCTCCTCGGTAGGAACGGCCCAGATACGCCGGTATGTCCATGCAAACGCATGCACCTTTCCCTTTGTTCCCCGGGCTGTCCGCTGTCACGTCGGCCTGTTCGGCAGCCTGCTGAGCGTCGTAACTGTTCAGCCTCCTGTGTCATCCTGTGAGCATGGCAGCGAAAGAGCGGGTCTCGGGATGGATCCGCCGCACCGGTATCGAGGTCATCGGGTGGACCCTCGTGGTGCTAGGGGTCGCTGCCCTCGTGCTTCCCGGGCCCGGGCTCCTGATGGTCGCGGCCGGCCTCGCGGTCCTGTCGCAGCAGTACCACTGGGCGCGCCGCTACCTCAAGCCGCTGAAGGCCAACGCCTACCACGCGGCCGCGCTCGGGGTGAAGACCATCCCCCGCATCATTGCGAGCTGCGCCAGCGCGCTCTTCATCATGAGCCTCGGTGTCGTGTGGATCCTGCAGCCGGGAGTTCCCGACTGGTGGTTCCTCGAGGACGAGTGGTGGCTTTTCGGGGGTGTCGGAACGGGCGTGAGCCTCATCGGATCATCGGTCATCGCGCTGGTGCTCATCGTGTACAGCGTGCGGCGGTTCCGCGGGAAGCCGATTCCCCCCAGGTGGCACCGGGTTCGGGCGGACGCCGGGTAGGAGCGCGCCGGGTAGGAGCGCGCCGCCAGGACGGCCCTCCCGGCGGATCAGCCCGGTACTGCGGCGAAGGACGGCGCCCTGTCGGTGGCCCGCGAGCAGGAGATGAGCACTCCGACGGCGGCGAGGACGGCCACCATCGAGGATCCTCCGTAGGAGATGAAGGGCAGGGGCACGCCGACGACCGGCATCAGGCCGGTGACGACGGCGATGTTGAGGATGGCCTGCCCGATGATCCAGACGAGGATGCCGCCGCAGACGTAGGTGACGAAGAGGTCGTTCGCGAGCCTGGAGATCCGGAAGATCGAATATGCCAGGACGGCGAACAGCACGATGACGATCAGGGCGCCGACGAGTCCGAGCTCCTCCCCGAGGATCGCGAACACGAAGTCGTTGTGGGCTTCGGGGATCCAGTTGACCTTCTGCCGGCTCTGGCCCACGCCGACGCCGAAGACGCCACCACCGGCCAGCCCGTACAGTGCCTGGGCGCTCTGGTACCCGAGGCCCTCCGCCGTTCCCTCCGCCGCCGGATCGAGCCAGGCGGAGATGCGCAGCATGCGGTTCGGGCTGGACAGGACGGCGAGTGCGCCGAGGGCGGCGAGGGCGGCGATGCCGATGACGAAGAGCTTCGGGCTGGCTCCGGCGAAGAAGAGCAGTGAGGCGGCGATGAGCGCGAGGACCATGGCCGTGCCGAGGTCCTTGCCCGCGATGACGAGTCCGAAGGCGATCATCGCTCCCGGTACCACCGGGACGGCGAGGTGCTTCCAGTTGCCGAGCAGCCTCGCCTTCCGCGTGAGGACGGCGGCGCTCCAGAGGATGATGCTGAGCTTGAGGAATTCGGACGGCTGGGCGGTCAGCGGGCCGATGCCGATCCAGTTCCTGTTGCCCTGCACCTCCACGCCCAGGGGCGTGAACACCAGCAGGGAGAACGCGAAGGAGCCGAGCAGGACGGGCCAGGACATCCTGCGGTACGCGGTCAACGGGACGAAGGCGCAGGCCACGAGAGCCACGCTGCCGATCCCCATCCACATGAGCTGCTTGTAGAAGGTGTCGAACGGTGACTTGCCGACGGCGACGAGCTCCACGGAGGACGCCGACAGCACCATCATGAGACCGATGGCGACCAGCGCGAAGGTCGTGGTGACCAGCAGGTTGCGGGCATTCCGATTGGAAGAGGCACGCCGCGCGGTGAGCGTCAGCCACGGGCGGACCCGCCGGGCGACCGGCTCCGGGCCGGCAGGAATCGGGCGTGCGGCAGTAGGGGTGGGTGTCATCTGTGTCCTGGGGCGTGGCCTGCGGGGCATGCAGGCCCGGGTGGAGGGGAACGTCCTCCAGTCTGTCAACCGCGGCGCCCATACCGGTGGAGGCACAACGGTGATTCCCCTGGCGCTCGCGGCGGCCGGGGGAGGAGCCCGGGCCGGCGCCAGGTGGGGGCTGGTACGTTGAAGGAGT
This sequence comes from Arthrobacter sp. NPDC092385, assembly GCF_044755105.1. Taxonomy (NCBI): domain Bacteria; kingdom Bacillati; phylum Actinomycetota; class Actinomycetes; order Micrococcales; family Micrococcaceae; genus Arthrobacter; species Arthrobacter sp. NPDC092385. The sequence goes on along the minus strand of NZ_JBIVQL010000005.1, from coordinate 88,088 downwards.
GCTCACTGTTATCGGGGAAACCCTCATCGACGAAGTCGTCAGCGACACCGCCTCCATGCGTTTCCACGTGGGGGGCAGTCCCATGAACGTGGCCGTGGGACTGGCGCGCCTCGGCCATCCCGCCCAGTTCGTCGGACGGTACGGGGACGACGCCTACGGGCGCATGGTCCAGGAACACCTGCGCGACAACTCCGTACCCTTCCCCGTGGAGCCCGATGGCGCACCCACCAGTGTGGCCACCGCGCGCCTGGACCCCGCGGGCGGGGCGTCCTACGATTTCCGGCTGGTGTGGGAACTTCCCGGACTGGCGGCGCGGAAGGACGCGCTCCTCGACGGGACCACCCTGCTCCACACCGGTTCGATCGCCACGATGCTCGCTCCGGGGGCCGGCGACGTCCTGGCCCTCGTGACGGCGGCGCACCCCCTCGTCACGGTCACGTACGATCCCAACTGCAGGCCCACCATCATCCGGGATGCCGCGTTCGCGCGGGGCCAGGCGGAGAAGTTCGTGGCCCTGGCCGACGTCGTGAAGGCGTCCGACGAGGACCTCGAGTGGCTGTACCCGGACCGTACGCCCGAGGACTCCGCGCGGGCCTGGCTCGAGGCCGGCGCCGCCGTCGTCGTCGTGACGCGCGGGTCGAAGGGTCCCTGGGCCGTGTGCCGGGCGGGCGAGGTATCCGTGCCGGCGCCGTCCACCAGCGTCGTCGACACGGTGGGCGCCGGTGACTCCTTCATGGCCGCCCTGCTGGGAGCCCTCGTGGACCTCGAACTCGACGGCGCCCATCGACGCGACGAGCTGCGCCGAATACACCTCGGACAGCTGACCGGCATGCTGCAGTACGCGGCCCGTGCAGCAGCCATCACCGTCTCCCGAGCGGGCGCGAACCCGCCCACCCGGGACGAGATGGCACGGCCCGCCTGAGCGCCACCCCGCACGACGACGACCACCAGAGGAGCACAGCGATGACCCGCGACCCCTACGCAGACCTTCCACAGGTACCGGAGTTCGAACTCACGAGCGACAGCATCACCCACCACGAGCCGCTCGACGCGGCCCAGGCCTCCGGGATGATGGGCGCCGGCGGCAGGGACGAGTCACCTCAGCTCAGTTGGAGCGGCTTCCCGGAGGGCACGAAGAGCTTCGCGGTCACCGTCTACGATCCCGACGCGCCGACCGCGAGCGGATTCTGGCACTGGGCCGTGGCCGACCTGCCCGTCACCACCACGTCCCTGCCCGCCGGTGCCGGCACCGAGGGTTCCGGGCTGCTCCCCGAGGGGGCCGTCCAGCTGCGGAACGACGGCGGATTCGCCGGCTTCGTCGGTGCCGCACCGCCGGACGGGCATGGCCCCCACCACTACCACGTGGTGGTCCACGCCGTGGATGTCGAATCGCTCGGCGTGCCGGCCGAGGCGACGCCGGCATACCTCGGTTTCAACCTGTTCTCCCACACTCTCGGCCGAGCACGGCTGATCGGCACGTTCGAGCAGTAGGCGGCGAGCACGGCACGCGTGCACGCCGGTAGGGTGGAGACCCAGGACCTGAAGGAGTCAGCGATGCGCCTCGTGGCGAGCGACATGGACGGGACCGTCGTGGGTCACGACGGCAAGATGAGCGAACGCACCATCCGGGCGTTCCGGGCGTGCGTCGAGTCCGGGGTCGACGTCGTCTTCGTCACGGGCCGCCCGCCGCGCTGGCTGCATCCGCTCCGCGACCAGCTCGGCCACACGGGCACGGTCATCTGTTCGAACGGTGCCCTGACGTACGACCTCGAGGCGGAGCGGGTCCTCGACGCGCACCTCCTGGCGCCGGAGGACGTCTACGCTGCCCGTGACATCATCCGCGGGCTCTTCCCGGCCGCGACCTTCGCGGCGGAGACGGTCTCGGGCTTCAAGGTCGAATCCGGTTTCGCCGACACGGCGACCTCCGAACTGCTCGGCAGCCTCACGGCGCAGCCGTTCGAGCAGTCCCTGCCGGGCGAGGACATCGTCAAGTTCCTGGCACGGGAGAAGGACATCTCACCCGACCGGTTCCTCGCGGCCGTGAGGCCCGCCGTCGCGCACCTCGTCTCCACCACCCATTCCGCCCCGACGGTCGCCCTCCTCGAGATGGCCGTGCCGGCTATCGACAAGTCGGTCACTCTCTCGAGGTACGCGGCGGCGCGCGGGATCAGCGCGGCGGACGTCGTCGCCTTCGGCGACATGCCCAACGACGTCCAGATGCTCGGCTGGGCGGGCCATGGCTACGCGATGGCTTCCGGCCATCCCGATGCGCTCGCTGCCGCTAACCTCGTGGCTCCGCCGTTCGAGGAGGACGGCGTGGCGCAGGTGCTGGAGGAACGGCTTGCGGCCCTTCGCGAGGCCTGACCCGGGACGCTACCCCTACCTGGACCACCGTGCCGGGCTCCACGACGGCGTGCTTCCGCTCGCGCTGTCCCATCGGGGGTTCGCGCCCGGCGGCGGTGAGAACACCATGGCCGCCTTCGAGCGGGCGGTCGACCTCGGCTTCGCGTTCCTCGAGATCGATGTCCGTGCGTCCAGCGACGGTGTGGTGATGGTCTTCCACGACGAGGACCTCGGCCGCGTCACGGACGCTTCAGGCCCGGTCGCCTCCCGCACCGCGCAGGAGCTGGGCGCTCTGTCGATCGGTGGATCGGGCGGCATCCCGACGCTCGAAGCCGTCCTCGGGCGCTGGCCCGCCCTGCGCCTGAACATCGACGTCAAGAGCGAGGACTGCGTGCGCCCTTTCGCGGACCTCGTCAACCGGCTCGCAGCCCACGACAGGGTGCTCGTCGCCTCGTTCTCCGACCGCCGGCGGCGTGCCGTGCTGCGCCTGCTGGACCGTCCCACGGCATCCTCGGCCGGCATGGCGGTCAATGCGGCCCTCAAGCTCTGCGCGCCGCTCGGCCTGGCCGGGCCGCTCGCGCGCATCGCGGGCGTCCAGGCGCTGCAGGTGCCCGAGACCTACCGTGGCGTGCGCGTGGTGACGGGCCGGTTCCTGCGCTCCTGCCATGCCGCCGGCCTCCAGGTGCACGTCTGGACCATCAACGAGCGCCGGGACATGGACCGGCTGCTGGACCTCGGCGTCGACGGCCTCGTGTCGGACGCGGCGGACGTCCTCGCCGACTGCATGCGCAACCGGTCCGCCTGGCCGCAGGGCCGTCCGGGCCGCCGGTAGGCACGGCCGTCCGGGCCGTTTGGGCCGCTCGTAGGCTCGGCCGTCCGGACCGACGCCGGACATGCAGGAGCCCGGTCGCGGCCACTCCCGCAACCGGGCTCCCTCGGTATCGGTGCATCACCGCAGGTATCGCGCCCACCGGTGATCCACCGAGTCTGGATGCGGCGCCCGTGCTCCGGGCGCCGCGTCGGCTATTTCCGGCCCTTGCCGGGCTTGGGCTCGACGGTCAGTTCCACGGGTTCCGTGGTCACCGAGCCGTGGGGATTGGAGAACGTCGCGCGGAACAGGCGCCCGTCATTCGCCGCCTGTGCCTTCGTGACCTCGGCAACCGAGGTGTAGGTGCTGTCGTCACCGCGCTCCGCCCGCTGGGGAACGTCCGCCGTCTGCCAGGTGTCGCCGCCGTCGTCCGAACTCTCCCACACGGCGACGGGCTCCGGCGTGCCGGTGGCGCTCGCCGTGAAGAACGCCTTGTGGCCGTCGCGGACCGTGGCCGGTGCGGGTGCGGGTGCGGGTGCGGTGGCGAGTTCCGGCAGTGCGACGCGCTGGTCCACGGTGGGCCAGCCGTCCTCCCAGCCCATCTTCTGCAGGCCGAGGGTCGGGGCGTACGCGTTGGAGCGGTCGTAGTAGTGGAAGGCGAGGTAGTCGCCGGACACGGACTGGCCGCCCACGCCGTTCATCGCGCCGTGGGATTCGAGGAGGATCGATCCGCCGCCGCCGAACATGTTCCGGCCCTCCTTGTCCAGGTAGGGGCCGGTGATGGACTCCGAGCGGCCCACGGCGATCTTGTACGTGGAATCCGCGCCGCGGCAGCAGAAGTCGAACGAGGTGAACAGGTAGTAGTAGCCGTCGCGGTGCATGATGTAGGGCGCCTCGATGGGGTTGCCCGGGATGAAGCGGTCGGCGATGTTGACGGTCCGTGCCTGCCAGTCCTCCACGGGCTTGCCGCTCGGCCACTCGAGCGGCACGAGGAAGATGCCGTACCAGAAGGACCCGATGGACATGTAGGGATTGCCCTCCGCGTCCTCGACGATCCCGGCATCGATCGCGTTGAAGGTCTTGCCCGGATTGCTCGGGTCCAGACCGGTGACCGGTGATTCGACGACGACGCCCTGGTCCACCCACTCGTAGTCGGGATCATCGGGGTCCAGCGTCGTATTGGTCGCCAGCGCCGTGAGGGAGTTGTTGCCGCCGAACTGGGATGCCGAGTAGTAGAGGTAGTAGGTCCCCTCGTTCTCGTAGATCTCCGGTGCCCAGAGGTTCTCGGGGAGCGTCCCGCCGGCGAAGTGCTCGTCGATCCATGCGGGGATCTCGTCCCACACCGTTCCGGTGTACTCCCACGTGGTGCCCTCGTCGTGCGACGACCAGATCTGGGGGGTGCCGCCGTTCTCGCGGGCGAGGAGCCCCGTCGAGTAGACGTACCAGGTGCCGTCCTCGCCGATGATCAGGGCCGGATCGTGGATGGGGCTCGTCTCGCCGACCACCGATTTGCCTCCGACGAGGTCGTCGAGGCTTCCGGCCGCGGACTGCCGGGCCAGCGGCACGGGCGACGCCGGTACCTTCGGCTCCGCTGTAGCGGGCACCATCGCGGAGGTGAGGGCGAGGGCCAAGACGGCGAGGACGCCCGCTGAGCGCGACCAGGGCTTGCTACGTGACGTCATTATCACGTGGTCCTTTCGGAGGAAGAGGAACGGGCAGCCGCTGTGCGGCCCGTTTACATCGTTGTCTACATCGTTGTAGAACATTTGCACGGGTTGGTGGGGGCCGTCAAGGAGGAGTTCCGCGGAACCCTAGGGAGTTCGGCCGGAACCCAGCACGGGGTCGGTCAGCGTCCGCAGGTAGTGCAGGGCGGCGGGCGCGTAGGCGCGCATCGAATCGTCATCGGCGTAGACCAGCAGGCGGAGCCACGAGCCGTAGCGGTGCACCCCCGCCAGGCGCAGGGCGGGTTCGACGGCGGTCCGGAGCTCCGCGAGCGGCGCGTAGCCCGTCCATCGCTCCAGATAGGCGTCCACCACCGCCGCGATGCGGGGATCGTCCGCCGTCGTGCGCCACTGTTCGCGCATCCGGGTGATGGGGACGAGCAGTGTGCTGAAGGGGTGCGCCCAGTAGGAGTCCGCGAAATCGAAGAACCGCAGCGGATCGGCGCTCGTGCCGGGCAGGAAGCAGTTCCGGGCGTGCAGGTCGTTGTGGTCCAGCGAGAGCGGCACCGCCACGCCGCGGAGCACCTCCACGGCTTCGTGGATGGCCGGAAGGCGCCCGACGACGTCGTCCGCCTCCTCGGCGGACAGGTGCAACGGGTGCTCGGGCGGCAACCCGGTGTGGAGCAGCAACTGGTTCTCGACGAAGTTCGCAGCCACCTCCGGATTCATGAGAACCAGCCCGGCCTGGAAGAGACGCTCGCCGTGCGGCGCCACGATCTGCTGCAGGTCGGCGAAATCGCCCGTGATGCGGGCCCAGACGGAGGCGTCGCCGGAGCCCAGGCTGTCCAGCGTGGCACCATGATCGGCCGAGAGCATCCAGCCGCGGGACGGTTCGATGGCCAGGGGTGCCGCCACGTGGTCGGGCGCGAGCTCGCCCAGCAGGGACAAGATGGAGGCCTCGGCGAACTGCCCGAGGTTGTTCTCCTTGAACCACAGCGTGCCGTGGTCGGTGGGGACGGTCAGCTGCGTGGACCACAAGCGGATGCGCGGCTGCTCGGATGGTCCCGTCCGCGTGACCCCGAAGCCCTCCAGCACCAGGTCGATCCACTGCTCCGCCTGCCGGCGCCACTCCGGCGTGGCCCAGACCTCGCGGGTGGTGTTCATCGGGCGCCGGGGACGGGGGAGCAGCACATGGGCCTCATTGTGCCATCCGGGTCGTGCCATCCGGGCTGTCCCATCGGGGCCGGGTGCGTCAGCCGAGCTTGGAGGGCCTGCTGCCGTGGTCGGTGGACTCGAGGTCGCCAGGTCCCGCGACGTGCTCGCTCCCGCGGGCGCGGGCGATCGCCGTCATGCCGTGGAAGATGACGAGCGCCGCGGCCGTGCCGAGCGCGATACCGGCGAACGTGAGGTCACCGATCTGCCACGTGAAGTCCGCGATGCCGATCACCAGGGCCACGCCGGCGGTGGAGAGGTTGATGGGGTTCGAGAAGTCCACCTGGTTCTGCACCCAGATCCGCACGCCCAGGATGCCGATCATGCCGTAGAGGACCACACCCGCGCCGCCCAGCACTCCCGGCGGAACGGTCGCGATGAGCGCGCCGAACTTCGGGAAGAGGCTCAGCAGGATCGCGACGATCCCGGCCACCCAGTAGGCGGCCGTCGAGTAGACACGCGAAGCGGCCATCACCCCGATGTTCTCGGCATAGGTGGTGGTTCCCGATCCTCCGCCGGCACCGGCGATCATGGTGGCCAGCCCGTCGGCCATGAGCGCGCGGCCGGTCAGCGGGTCGAGGTCCCGATCGGTCATGGCAGCCACCGACTTCACGTGGCCGATGTTCTCGGCGACGAGCACGAGGACAACCGGGACGAACAATCCGACGACCGAGAGGTGGAACTCCGGTGCCGCGAAGTCCGGGAGGCCGACCCAGGCCGCGTTCCTGATCGCGGCGAAGTCCACCTCACCGCGGAGCATCGCGACGACGTAGCCGGCGAGTACCCCGACGAGGATCGAGAGCCGCCCGAGGATGCCCTTGAACAGCACCGTCACCAGCAGGATCGCGATCACGGTCACGAGTGCGGTGAGCGGTGCCTGCTCGAAGCTCGCCTTGGCGGTCGGGGCGAGGTTGAGGCCGATGAGGGCGACGATGGCGCCCGTGACGATGGGAGGCATCGCCACCTGGATCCAGCGGGCGCCGACGGTGTGGACGATGAACCCGATGAGCGCCAGCGCAGCCCCGGCCATGACGATGCCGCCGAGGGCTCCGGCCGCTCCGTGCTGCGACTGGGCGGCGGCGATCGGCGCGATGAAGGCGAAGCTCGACCCGAGGTAGCTCGGCACCTTCCCCGCGGTGATCACGAGGAACAGGATGGTCCCGATGCCGGAGAACAGCAGCGTGGTCGACGGCGGGAACCCGGTGATCAGCGGGACGAGGAAGGTGGCGCCGAACATCGCCACCACGTGCTGGGCGCCGATCCCGATGGTCCTGGGCCAGCTGAGGCGTTCCTCGGGTGCGACGAAACCGCCCGGGGTCACGTTCCTGCTGTCCCCATGGAGGGTCCAGCCGATACCTCGTGCGCTCATGGGGATGCCTTTCAGAAGGGTCGCGGGTTCCGGGAAAGCCTACCGGGAGAGGGTTGCCGGGATGTTACGTTGCTTGTTCCCGAGGAGGAGGACACACGATGGTATTCACGGTTCAGGGACGCACCGTGCTGGTCACGGGCGCCGGCAGGGGCATGGGCAGGCTGTACGCCGAACGGGCGGCGCGAGAGGGTGCCGCCGCCGTCGTGCTCTGGGACGTGGACGGCGCCGCCCTCGAGGACGTCGTCGCCGGCCTCGCCTCGGGCACGGCCTCCGTGCACGCCTATGTGGTGGACGTGGCGTCCGTGGAGTCGATCCAGGCGGCCGCCGGCGCGGTCCTCGACGACGTCGGTGTGCCCGACGTCCTGGTGAACAACGCCGGGATAGTGCGCGGCAAGTACTTCTGGGAGCACGACCACCTCGCGGACATCGACCTCACCCTCCGCATCAACGCGGGCGGCCCGATGCACGTCACGCGCGCCTTCCTCCCGGCGATGATGGAGCGCGGCACGCCGGCCCGGATCCTCAACGTGGCGTCCGCGTCCGGAACACTGGCCGTCCCGCGGATGAGCGTGTACGCGGCGTCGAAGTGGGCCGTGATCGGGTGGAGCGATTCCCTCCGGCTGGAACTGGCCTCCATGGGCCACCCCATTGCCGTCACCACGCTCATCCCCAGCTACATCAGGACCGGCATGTTCGAGGGCGCCCGTGGCCCGCTCATGACACCGCTGATGGAGCCGGAGTACGTGGTGGACAAGGCCTGGCGCGGAACGCTCGCCGGCAAGGCACGCGTGCAGCTGCCCTGGACCGTGCAGCTCGCGGGAACGCTCCGTAACCTCCTGCCGCAACCGGCATGGGACGTCATGGCCGGGCGCGTGTTCAGGGTCTACGGCTCGATGGAGCACTTCACGGGCCGCCCCGGGAATGCCCCGACCGGGAAGGGCGACCGATGAGCACCGACGCGAGGACCGGGCCGCTGGATGCAGCAGCAGTGCTGGCCGATCGGCGCCGCTCCTTCGACGCCGGGGAGACCCGCCCCGCCGCCTGGCGCCGGCAGCAGCTCCGTGCACTCCTGCGGCTGCTCACCGAACGGGAGGAGGAGCTGACGCGTGCGCTCGAGGAGGACCTCGGGAAGAGCCGCACGGAGGCGTTCCTCTCCGAGGTGGCCGTCGTCCAGGCCGAAGCGGACTACGCACTCAGGCACCTCGACCGCTGGATGGCCCGGCAGAAGGTCGCCGTGCCCGGCGGCCTGTTGCCGGCCCGGGCGTGGATCCAGGCCCGGCCCCTCGGCGTCGTCCTGATCATCGGGCCCTGGAACTACCCGCTGCAGCTGGTCCTCGCCCCACTCGTCGGGGCGCTCGCGGCGGGCAATGCCGCGGTGCTCAAGCCCAGCGAACTCGCCGCCGCGACCTCCCGGGCGCTCGCACGCCTCGTGCCGGAGTACCTGGACCGGGAGGCCGTCGCCGTCGTCGAAGGGGGCGTCGAGGCCAGCACCGACCTGCTCGCCCAGCCGTTCGACCACGTGTTCTACACGGGCGGCGAGCGCGTGGGCAGGATCGTCCTGAAGGCCGCGGCCGAGCACCTGACCCCCGTGACGCTGGAGCTGGGCGGCAAGTCACCCGCCGTCGTCGTGGGCGGGGACGTGCGCGCGGCGGCCCGGCGGATCGCGTACGGCAAGTTCATGAACGCGGCCCAGACCTGCGTGGCACCGGACTACGTCCTGACGACGCCGGCCGCCGCGCCCGTGCTGGCCGCAGCGATCGCGGATGCCGTGCGGGACTTCTACGGCACCGATCCGAGGACGTCCGGCGACTACGGTCGGATCATCAACGAGCACCACTTCGACCGGCTCGTGAACCTCATGGCCGGCGGCACGGTGGTCTCCGGCGGCCGGCACGAGCGTGCGGAGCGGTACATCGAGCCGACCGTCCTGCGGGGCGTGGACCCCGCGTCGGCGCTCATGCAGGAGGAGATCTTCGGTCCGCTCCTGCCGATCCTCGAGGTGGAGGACCTGGACGGGGCGATCCGCTTCATCGGCAGGCGCCCCCACCCGCTGGCGGCCTACCTGTTCAGCGACCGCGAGGAGCACCTCCGCGAGTTCACCGAGCGCGTGCAGGCCGGCGGGATCGCCCACAACGCCTGCGTCATCCAGCTGGCGGTGCCGGGACTGCCGTTCGGCGGAGTGGGCGCGAGCGGCACCGGCAGCTACCACGGGCGGCAGTCCTTCGAGATCTTCAGCCATGTGCAGCCGGTGTTCTCCAAGCCCACGCGGGTGGACACGCTGCGCCTCGCGTATCCACCCTTCGGCCCCGTCAAGAGGAGGCTGCTGCGCAGGCTCCTCTAGGATCGCCGGTCAGCTGATGACGCCGTCGACCAGCGCCTTCGCCTCGGCCTGCACCTGCCTCAGGTGCTCCTCGCCCTTGAAGGACTCGGCGTAGATCTTGTAGACGTCCTCGGTGCCCGAGGGCCGTGCCGCGAACCAGGCGTTCTGGGTGGTGACCTTCAGTCCGCCGATCGGGGCACCGTTGCCCGGCGCCTCCGTCAGCCGCGCGGTGATCTCCTCGCCGGCGAGGGTCGTGGCGGTGACGTCCGACGGTGCGAGCTTCCCCAGGGCCGCCTTCTGCTCACGCGTGGCCGCGGCATCGATGCGTGCGTACACCGGTGCTCCGAAGCGGTCGGTCAGCCCGGTGTAGTGCTGGGACGGCGTCTTCCCGGTCACCGCGGTGATCTCCGAGGCCAGGAGCGCCAGCAGGATGCCGTCCTTGTCGGTGCTCCAGGGCGTGCCGTCATGGCGCAGGAAGGACGCGCCCGCGGATTCCTCGCCGCCGAAGGCCAGATCGCCGGTCAGCAGTCCGGGGACGAACCACTTGAAGCCCACGGGGACCTCCTGCAGCACGCGGCCGAGGTCGAGGGCGACGCGGTCGATGATCGACGACGACACGAGGGTCTTGCCGATCACGGCGTCCGCACGCCAGTTGGGGCGGTTCGCGTAGAGGTACTGGATGGCGACGGCCAGGTAGTGGTTCGGGTTCATCAGCCCGGCGTCGGGCGTGACGATCCCGTGGCGGTCGGCGTCGGCGTCGTTACCCGTGGCGATGTCGAACTCGGTGGCCCTCCCGATCAGCGAGGCCATGGCGGACGGCGAGGAGCAGTCCATGCGGATCTTCTCGTCCCAGTCGAGGGTCATGAACGCCCACTGGGGATCGACCGTCGGGTTGACCACCGTCAGGTTGAGGTTGTGCCGCTCACCGATGGCACCCCAGTAGTCCACCGATGCGCCACCCATCGGGTCCGCGCCGATGTGGACGTTCGCGGAACGGATCGCATCCAGGTTCAGGACCGAGGGCAGGTCGTCGATGTACTGCTGCAGGAAGTCGTAGCTCCCGATGCCCTCGGCGGTGCGGGCCTGCGAGATCGGCATGCGCCGGACGTCCCGGAGCCCTCCCTCGAGCAGCTCGTTGGCGCGGTCCGCGATCCAGGTGGTGGCATCCGAATCGGCGGGTCCGCCGTGCGGGGGGTTGTACTTGAAGCCGCCGTCGCCCGGGGGGTTGTGGGACGGCGTGATGACGATGCCGTCCGCCTGCTCGATCTTGGCTGCGTTGTAGGTGAGGATGGCGTGCGAGACGGCGGGGGTGGGGGTGTAGGCTCCGCGGGCGTCGACGAGGACCCTCACACCGTTGGCCGCGAGGACCTCGAGGGCCGTGTTCTGCGCCGGCTCGGAGAGGGCGTGCGTGTCCTTGCCCATGAAGAGCGGCCCCGTGATGCCCTGCCCTGCCCGGTACTCGACGATCGCCTGGGTGATCGCCGCGATGTGTCCCTCGTTGAAGGAGGACTTCAGCGAGGAGCCGCGGTGCCCCGAGGTCCCGAAGGCCACGCGCTGCGCGGGATCTCCGAGGTCCGGTGTGAGCTCGAAATAAGCGTCGAGGAGCTTGGTCACGTCGATGAGGTCGCTGGGAAGGGCTACGGTGCCCGCTCGGTTTGCCATGGCCCCAGCATGTCAAAGAATGCGTGCTTTTACACCAGCCACCCCAGCAGCCCTCCGGAAGCGGCGGTTGCCGGGACCCTGATCATCAGTAAGCTGAGTATCAGCACCCAACCAGGGGGCACACGCATCACGGAAGGCAGCACCATGAGCGAGAAGTCCAACGACACCCCGACCGGCGATCCCGAGGAGCAGGGCGCGGAGGAGGCCGGCAAGCTCGAGGAGCAGACAGCGGGCGGCTATGGCGGCCCCGGCACCGAGGATGAGATCGCCCCCGATTTCGAGGTGGACAACAACGGCGGGTCCGGTACCTGACACCCGCCGCCGCGGCCCCGAACGCGGCCGGACCCACCGCTAGGGTGGACGGGTGACCACGCCAGCGCTCCAGCGCCCGCTCAAGATCGTCCTCGCACCCGATTCCCTCAAGGGCAGCCTTCCCGCCGGGGAGGCTGCCCTTGCGATGTCGGCGGGTGTCCTCGCCGCCGCCGCGCGCCTCGGCCATCCCGCACCCGACGTCGTCCTGGCCCCACTGGCCGACGGTGGCGAGGGAACCCTCGACGCCCTGCTCGCGGCCTGGGGGGCCGAGCCGCGGACCACGCGGTGCCACGACGCCGTCGGCCGGGCGCGGACAGCGCGCTACGGCATCTCCGCCGTCCGTCCCGTGGCGCCCCGGGACGGCGTGGAACAGGACCCCGTGCGCGGAGTCCTCGAGGCGGCGGAGGCCAACGGCCTGCCACTCGTCGCCGACCTCCCCCTCGACGCGCTCACGGCGACCAGCTACGGCGTCGGCGAGATCGCGGCGCGGCTCCTGGAGGACGGCGCGGAGGAGATCCTGCTGTGCATCGGCGGCTCCGCGACGACGGACGGCGGCGCGGGGCTCCTGTCCGCTCTCGGCGCACGCTTCCTCGACGCCGACGGGGACATCCTGCCACCGGGGGGCGGCGCGCTCGCGGCCCTCGCGTCCATCGACACGGTGAACCTCCACCCGCGGGCCCGCCGGGTGCGCTGGCGCATCGCGGTCGACGTCGACAATCCGCTGTGCGGGCCGCGCGGCGCCGCGGCGGTCTTCGGGCCGCAGAAGGGAGCGACGCCGGACGACGTCGCCGTCCTCGACGCAAACCTCGCGCACCTCGCCGGCGTCGTCTCCGCGCAGACCGGCGTCGACATGACGGACGTGGCCGGTGCCGGTGCAGCCGGCGGGCTGCCCGCGGTGCTCGTCCCGTTCCTCGGCGCGGAGATCGTGCCCGGCTCCGCCCTGGTGGCGGATGCCGTCGGGCTGGCCGGTGCGCTGGCCGACGCCGACCTCGTCCTGACCGGGGAGGGATCCTTCGACTCGCAGTCCCTCGGCGGCAAGGTGGTGCAGGCCGTCGTCGAGAACGCTCCGCCGGGATGCGCCGTGGTGGCCATCGCGGGGCGCGTGCAGCTCACGGCGGCCCAGGTGCAGGGCGCCGGGCTGGCGGCAGCGTTCTCCATCGCGACCGGTCCCATGGAGCTCGACGAGCTGATCCGGCGGGCCGCGGAGCTGATGGAGGACGCCGCCGCGCAGGTCTACGGCCTGTTCGGTGCGGTTCCGCGGGGCTAGACCTTGATCTCGCGCTTGAGGATCTTGCCCGTGGGGCCCTTGGGCAGGGCCTCCACCAGCACCACGCGGCGCGGATACTTGTAGGCGGCGATCCGGTCCTTCGCGAAGGCGACGATCTCGGCGGCGAGGGCCTCGCCCGCGGCGTCATCGGCCGGGGCGTGCTCCGACCTGACGCCGATGACCGCCACGATCTCCTCGCCGTGCAGCTCGTCCGGCACGCCGATCACCGCCGCCTCCGCCACGGCCGGGTGCTCGTACAGCACTTCCTCCACTTCGCGCGGGTACACGTTGTAGCCGCCGCGCAGGATCACGTCCTTCTTGCGGTCCACGATGAACAGCAGGCCGTCCTCGTCCACGCGGGCCAGGTCGCCCGTGCGGAACCAGCCGTCGGGGATGGCGGCGGCCGTGGCGTCGGGGTTCTCCCAGTAGCCCTTCATGACGCAGTGGCCGCGGACGGCCAGTTCTCCGATCTCGCCCTGCGGTACCTCGGCGCCCTCCGGGTCGAGCATGCGCACCTCGACGCCGTCCACGGGGGTGCCGATGGAACCGGGCTTCCGCAGCCGGCCCACCCGGTTGAAGCTCACGATCGGCGAGGTCTCCGACAGTCCGTAGCCCTCCAGGAGATCCGCCTCGAAGACCTGCTCGAACTCGTGCAGCACCTCGACGGGCAGGGCCGATCCGCCGGACACGGCGACGCGCACGGAGGAGAGGTCCGTGCCGGCGACGCTCGGGTGGCGCAGCATGGCGACGTACATCGTGGGGACGCCCTCGAAGATGGTGACGTGGTCCCGTGCGATGATCTCGAGCGCCTTGCCCGGCTCGAAGCGCGGCAGCAGCGTCACCGTGGCGCCGGTGAGGACGGCGGCGTTGAGGGCGCAGGTCTGCCCGAAGATGTGGAAGAACGGCAGCCCGCCGAAGAGCACGTCGCCTTCGGAGGTGCCCATGAGGTCGCGGGAGATCTCGGTGTTGCGGAACAGGTTGGTGTGGGAGAGCGTGGCGCCCTTGGGCCGGCCGGTGGTGCCCGAGGTGTAGAGCACGACGGCGGTGTCCTCGCCGTCGAGGTCGACGACGCCCGGCGTCGGCTCGGCGGAGGCCACACGCTGCAGGAAGGCCTCGCTGTCCACCGGAAGGACGACGACGTCGTTCCCGGTCTCGGCGCCTGATGCCTCGGCTCCTGAGCGGGCCTCGCCGAGAATGCCTTCCCAGGCGAAGACGAGCCGCGCGCCCGAGTTGGTCAGGTGGTAGGCGACCTCCCGGCCCTTGAGGAGCGGATTGAGCGGGACGACGACGGCACCGGCGCGCAGGACCGCGTAGTAGATGAATGCCATCTGGGGGATATTCGGCATCATCAGGGCCACGCGGTCACCCCGCTGGACTCCCTGCTCGATGAGGAGGGTGGCGACCTTCTGGCTGAGTACCTCGAGCGCCCCGAAGGTGACCTCGACGTCGTCGAGCTTGATGGCCACGGCCGAGGGGCTCCTCGTTGCGGTGGCCACGAGGTTGTTGGCGAGGTTCGACACGCGATCTCCTTTGATCCTTCGACACGGTGCTGCAACGCCGGCACGGAAGTTACCGGTGGGTAGAAGTCTGTGCGATGGGCGCCGCGCACGCAACAGGGCCGCCCGCGGGTGGGGCGGCCCTGTCGGCGACGGCGGAGGTTCCTAGCGCACGCCGCTCATGGCCTTGCGGATGGCCGGGGCGCCGGCGATGAGGGCGCCTCCGAGGATGATCGCGGTGACCCCGCTGAAGGCGAAGTACGGGACCTCGGCCTCCTCAGAGTAGAAGCCGGCCAGGAGGCCCGACACCGTGGTGCCGAGCGAGATGGACAGGAAGAACAGGGCCAGCATCTGCGTGCGGAAGGCCTCCGGCGCCAGCTTGGTGGTCACGGACAGGCCGATGGGCGAGATGAAGAGCTCTGCCCAGGTGAACAGCAGCAGGATCGCCGCCAGCCCGATCAGGGGGGTGCTGTTGGGCCCGCCTCCGGCGAAGGGGATGAACGCGAGGAATGCGAGGCCCATGATGATCAGGCCGACGGCGAACTTCAGGGGCGAGGACGGCTGGCGGCTGCCGAGCCGGGTCCAGAGGGCCGCGAAGATCCCGGCGAAGATGATGATGAAGACGGGGTTGATGGACTGCACCATGCCCGGGGGCATCTCCCAGCCGAAGAGGTCGCGGTCCAGGCGGCTCTCGGAGTACAGCGCCACCACGGTGAACTGCTGCTGGAACAGGGACCAGAAGGCCGCGCTCGCCAGGAAGAGGGGCATGAAGGAGTAGACCCGGCGCCGTTCCACGCGGGAGACCCTGCTGCTCGAGAGGATGACGGAGAAGTAGGCGATGGTCGCTGCGATCGCGGTGTACGCCATGACGTCGGCGAGGTTGCCTGCAGTGAGCAGGCCCGTGGCCAGGACCACGCCGAGCAGCACGACGACGACGGCGGCGATGATGATCCAGCGCGGGTACGCGGCGCGGGGGAGGGGATTCTCGACCCGGTGCGCGGCGGAGGGCAGGTTCCTGCGGGCCACCGCGTACTGGATGAGTCCTGCGGCCATGCCGACGGCGGCCAGCCCGAAGCCGACGTGGAACCCGTAGGCGTCCCAGGCGAGGTTGGTGAGCAGGGGGCCCACGAGGGCGCCGATGTTGATGCCCATGTAGAAGATCGAGAACCCGGCGTCGCGGCGGTCGTCGCCCTGCGCGTAGAGCGTGCCCACGAGCGAGGAGGCGTTGGCCTTCAGCCCGCCCGAGCCGACGCCCACGAGGACGAGGCCGACCGTGAGGCCCACCACGCCCGGCAGCAGGGCGAGGGCGATGTGCCCGCACATGATGATGATCGCGGAGGAGAACAGCACCCGCTCGGATCCGAGCACGCGGTCCGCGAGCCAGGCCCCGAGGATCGTGGAGAGGTAGACGCCTCCGCCGTACGCACCCACGAGCCCCGCCGCGGTACCCGGGGCGAAGCCGAGGCCGCCCTCGGCGAGGGAGTACGTCATGTAGTAGAGGAGCAGTGCCTGCATGCCGTAGAACGAGAACCGTTCCCACAGTTCGACGCTGAAGAGGTTCGCCAGCATGCGGGGGTGGCCGAGGAACGTCTTCGCGCCGGTGCCGGCGGTCCGCTGGGTTGTACTCACTCACTCCATGGTGCCACCGGGCGCAGGAGATGGAAATTCGGAGCCGTCCTGCCGGAGGGCCTCGATCTGTGCAGTCACCGCGAGCAGCTGCGCTTCCTCGCCGGGCCGTCCGATGAGCTGGACGCTCATCGACAGCCCGTCCGGGAGGCGCAGCGTGGGGACGGTCACGGCGGGCAGCCCGCAGACGTTCACCATCGAGGTGTAGGGCGAGTACTGGCACTGCCGGAGGTAGTCGGTGTCCCCGTCGGCGTCCGTGTACCAGCCGATCGGGCGGGGCGTCATGGCTACTGCGGGCGTCAGGACCATGTCGTAGTGCGAGTACTGCTCGATCGTGTCCTGCTCGAACTGCCGGAGCACGTCGACGGCGCCCGCGAGCTGTGCAGCCGTGCGTCCCAGGGCACGACGGCGCAGGACCCGGGTGATCTCCGTCAGGCGGTCCTCACGCTCGTCCGGGATCGGCGCGGTCGCCAGGCCGGCGGTCCAGACGAGCTGGAAGGCGTCGTGGTAGCGGCTGTCGTACCGGAGGTCCGCATCGACGACGTCGTGCCCTGCCCGCTGCAGGACCCGGATCCCGGCGGAGAACGCGTCGCTCGCGGCGCTGTCCAGCCCGATGTCCATCGCCCCGGAGAAGGGCGAGGCCGTGCTGACGCCGATGCGGAAGCGTCCCTCGGCACGCAGGGCCGCGTCGGTGAAGGAGCCGGGATAGCGGGAGGCCGCACTCGTGGGCCGGTAGTTCGGTTCCCGCACCAGGGCGTCGAGCAGCAACCCGGCGTCGACCGCGGAGTGGGCGAGCGGGCCGGCGACCACGAACTGGCCGAGGTCGGCCTGGCCCGATCCCGACGGGACGCGCCCGCGGTTCGGCTTGAGGCCCACCAGGCCTGTGGCGGCGGCAGGGATGCGGATGGAGCCGCCGCCGTCGGTCCCAGGCGCGAACGGGATCAGCCGGGCCGCCACGGCGGCCGCGCTGCCGCCCGAGGAGCCGGCCGGGCTGAGCCGGCGGTCGAGCGGGTTCCGTGCGGGCGGGGCGATGCGGTTCTCGCTGTAGCAGCTCAGTCCGAATTCGGGCACCTGGGTCTTGCCGAGGCTGATGGCACCGGCACGCCGCAGGACGGCGGCGAGCGGGGCGTCCTGCTGCGCGACGGCGTGGTCCAGGGCTGCCGTGCCCAGCGTGGTCCTCACCCCGACGACGTCGGTGAGGTCCTTGTGGGCGAGGGGTACCCCGTGCAGCGGGCCGAGGGCCGCCCCGGAGGCGCGCAGGCGGTCGGCGTGGTCGGCGGCGCGGCGGGCGTCCTCGTGCGTGACGGTGACGAACGAGCCGAGGTCCGGGTTCAGGGCATCGATCCGCCGGAGGAAGTGCTCCGTCACCTCGCGGGCACTCACGGCCCCGCGGGCCAGCGCATCCCGGAGGGTGAGGGCGGAGAGTTCGTGCAGTTCGCTCATGGGGGCTCCAGTCGGGGGCGGGCCGACACGGGACCCGCCGCGCCGTGGGCCCTGCGGGAAACGACAAGCACAACTATGCCGCAGTACGGTCCCGGATGGGTCCGTAGCAATGGCGATGCCCCGCCGGCGCGTGAAAAGGTAGGCACATGAGCGAACTCCAGAACGTACCGGTGACAGCCGTGCCCGCCGACGCACGCATCCTCGATGTCCGCGAGGACTACGAGTGGGAGGCCGGCCACGTCGACGGCGCCCTGCACATCCCGCTCGACCAGTTGCCGGCCCGGCTCGGCGAGCTGGACCCGGACGAGGACCTGCACGTGATCTGCCGCAGCGGCGGCCGGTCGCAGCGCGCGGCCGAGTGGCTCGAGGGCAACGGCTACACCGCCATCAACGTGAGCGGCGGCATGGGCGCCTGGCTCGAGGCCGGCAAGCCGATGGTGGCAGAGACGGGCAGCGAGCCCACCGTCCTGTGACGCGCCCGGACAACACCTCCTACGCCTACCTGGGCCCGGAGGGTACCTTCACCGAGGCCGCCCTCCTCCAGGTGCCGGGCGCCGACACCGCCCGCCGCGTCCCGGCGTCGACCGTGGCATCGGCACTCGACGCCGTCCGGTCCGGGTCCGTGGACGCCGCGATGGTGCCCATCGAGAACTCGGTCGAGGGCGGCGTGAGTGCGACCCTCGACGCCATCGCCGTCGGCGAGCCGCTGCGGATCCTGCGCGAGGAACTCGTGTCGATCACGTTCGTGCTCGCCGCCCGGCCGGGCGCCTCGCTCGGGGAGGTCCGCCGCATCGCCACCCACGGCCACGCCTGGGCGCAGTGCCGCACGTGGGTGGATGCGAATGTACGGGAGGCGGAATACTTCCCGGCGTCGTCGACCGCGGCTGCAGCCTACGGGCTCGCCGGCGGCGACGACGGCTACGACGCCGCAATCTGCTCGCCGCTCGTCGCGGAACGCCTCGGGCTGGCCGTCCTCGCCTCGGATATCGGCGACGTCGCCGATGCGGTGACCCGCTTCATCCTCGTCGGCCGCCCGCACGCCCTGCCGCCGCGCACCGGGGCGGACAAGACCACGCTCGTGATCCCCCTGCCGGAGGACCACCCGGGCGCCCTCATGCAGATCCTCGACCAGTTCGCGGCCCGGGGCGTGAACCTCAGCCGCATCGAATCCAGGCCGACCGGCCAGTTCCTCGGCGACTACTTCTTCAGCGTGGACGCCGACGGCCACGTCGAGGACGCCCGCGTCGCCGATGCCCTCAAGGGGCTCCACCGCATCAGCCCGGGCCTGAGGTTCCTCGGGTCCTATGCGCGCGCGGACCGCCGCCTGCCCGCCGTCGAGCGCCACACCACCGACGACGCCTTCGGTGCGGCCGATGCGTGGCTCGGCGGGATCCTCGGGGGCCGCTGAGGGACCCTGCACGGGAAGGAGTAAAGCACAGTAGGCTTACTATCGCAGGTCCTCCTCCCACCAGAAGGCTGGTTCTCTCGATGGCTCGATTGCGCCGCAGCAACACGCGCAGGCCCGGTATCACCCGTCGTCGCCACGGCAAGGGCTTCAGCTATCGTGCGCCGAACGGGGAACTGCTGCAGGACCGCGACGAGATCGAGCGCATCCGGGACCTCGTGATCCCGCCGGCGTGGAAGGACGTGTGGATCGCGCCGTACCCCAACGGGCACGTCCAGGCGATCGGCACGGACGACGCCGGCCGGCGCCAGTACATGTACCACCCGGCGTGGCGTGAGCAGAAGGACCGTGAGAAGTTCGACCGCGCCCTCGATTTCGGTGCGAAGCTCCCCAGCGCGCGTCGGGTCATCACGCAGCACCTGCGCAGCGACGGCATGACGAGGGAACGTGCCTTCGCGGCGGCGCTCCGGATCGTCGACGCCGGTGCCCTGAGGATCGGCTCCACGCAGTACGCGGAGGCGAACGGCTCGTTCGGCGTCACGACGCTGCTCGTGGAGCACTGCACGGTCGAGGGCGACGTGGTCACCTTCGACTTCCCGGGCAAGAGCGGCCAGCACTGGGACACCCGCCTGGAGGACGAGGACCTCGCCCGCGCGCTGCGCCCCATGATGGAACGCGAGGACCCGGACACGGTGCTCGCGTACCAGACGGACGACGGCAAATGGCACCACGTCGACGGTTCGCAACTCAACGAGTTCCTGCGCCAGGTCACGGGGGGCCCCTTCACCGCGAAGGACTTCAGGACGTGGCAGGCCACCGTCGTCGCGGCGATGGCCCTCGCCAAGGAGGACCTGAAGGCGACGAGCCGCACCGCGCGGCAGAAGGCCGTCAGCGCCACGATGAAGGCGGTCGCCGACCACCTCGGCAACACGCCGTCCGTGGCCCGGAGCTCCTACGTGGACCCGAGGCTCGTGGACCGGTTCATGAGCGGAGAGGTCATCCCGATCACCACCTACTCGGCCTCGGAGAAGGCCGTGCAGGAGCTCCTGCGGGACTGACTCCCCGCATTTCCAACCATCCCGTTCGTCAGTACGCTGGCAACGGGCGCCCAACGAGGAGCGCATCCTTCGACGAAAGGCAGCATCATGACCGAGAACGCTCATGGAGGACACATCGTGAACCCCAACGAGGGTGACGGCTCGACGTCGGATCCGAACTGGCAGGGCGACGCCGGCGACCAGGGCAACGATCTCCGCTTCGCCGAGGAGCAGGCCCTCATCAACCAGCAGGCCGATCGCGCCGACCGGGACACCTCGGACGCGGTGGACGCCGCCGAGCAGGAGGGCCACTACACCAGCAGCGAGCCCGCCGGCGGGTCCGGTGGCTACACCTCCGCCCAGAAGCCGGAGGAGGAGGGCGAGTACACCGACAAGGACAAGCCGCTCATCGACGAGCCCGAGGGCCAGGGAGAATACACGGACCGCGACCGCTAGGACCCCTGTCCTGCTAGGAGCCGCGCAGGATCCGCTGCCAGCGCTGCTGCCACGTCCTGCGCCACTCCGGCAGGGGTAGCACCGAGGTGGACCCTGATGGTCCGGGAGCCGGAGCCGGCACCCGGACCATCAGTGCATCCGGGTCCACGCGGGCCGTCATCGAGGTGATGGACCCGGAGGCATCGCCGTCGAGCTGGGTCGCGATCGGGTCGGCCGACCACACGGTGACCTCCTTCGCGCGGTAGTAGCTGATCACCGGGATGCCCCCGCGGTGCCGCAGGAGGATCTTCGCCGCCATCCACGTCCAGCCCAGGAGGCTGCGCGGACTGAGCACCACCACGTCGAGGTAGCCGTCGTCGAGCACGGCGTCCGGCACGAAGTCGACGCCCGCGGGCAGTTTCCCGCAGTTGGCAACGAGCAGGCTGCGGACCTTGCGGCTCTGCGGCGGCTGGCCGTCGAGGCTGATGGAGATCCGGCGCCGCCGGCCGGGCAGGTGGCGGACGCCTGCCTCGCTGTAGGCCAGCCAGCCGAACTTGTCCTTGAGGTCCTGCTTCGCGTCGGCCACCACGCTTGCGTCGAAGCCCACGCCGCCCATGACCAGGAACGGGTGCTCGGACGTCACGTCGGTGCGGTCGTTCCGAAGGCTGATCCGTGCCATGTCGATCCGCCGCTCGTGTCCGTGGAGGGCGAGGCGGAGGCACCCGGCGATGTCGTGGTACGGCAGGCCGAGGTTCCGCACCAGCAGGTTCCCGGTCCCGAGCGGCAGCAGCCCGAGTGCGGCCGGCCGGTGCGCGAGCGCCTGCGCCACGGCCCGCACCGTCCCGTCGCCGCCGGCTGCGACGACGACGTCGGCACCCGCTTCCAGGGCCCGCTCCGCCTGGCCCGTCCCGGGATCCTCGATGGTGGTCTCGAGGATGAGTGGAGGCTCCCAGCCTGCGTCCGAACACGCCTGCTCGACGAGGGCGCGGGCCGTCCCGGCCTGCAGCTTGGAGGGGTTGAGCACCAGGGCCACGCGCTGGGGGCCTTCGGCCACCGGCTCCGGCGCGTGGACCGATGCGGTGGGCGTGCGGGTCTGCTGCAGCCGCCGGACGGACCAGTAGGTTTGGACGGACGCGACAGCGGCTGACGCCGCGGCGGTTCCGGCGAGCAGTTTGCGGCGCATGGTCATCCACAATAGCGGCCCGGCCCCCGCGGCCTGCCGCCCCTGCGGGTTTGGGTAGTCTTGACGGTGTGATCGACGTCAACGACCTCCGCCTGAATCCCGAGCAGTTCCGAGCATCGCAGCGCGCCCGAAGGGCGGACGAGTCGCTCATCGACGCCGTCCTCGCAGCGGACACGAAGCGCAGGGAGTCCGTCACGTCGTACGAGACGCTCCGCGCCGAGCAGAACGCCTTCGGCAAGAGGGTGGCGCAGGCCAAGGGCGAGGAGAAGCAGGCACTCCTGGCCGAGGTCAAGGAACTCGCGGCCTCCGTCAAGGCCGCCGCGGCCGGTGCCGAGGAGGCCAAGGCCGAGCAGGAGGCACTCCTGCGCAAGCTGCCGAACCTCGTGCAGGAGGGTGTGCCCGAGGGCGGCGAGGACGACTACGTGGTGCTCAGGAAGGTCGGCACCCCGCGGGACTTCGCAGCCGAGGGCTTCGAGCCCCGCGACCACCTGGAGATCGGCGAGCTGATCGGCGCGATCGACATGGAGCGCGGGGCCAAGGTCTCCGGGTCACGCTTCTACTTCCTCAAGGGCGTCGGTGCGCGCCTCGAGCTCGCACTGCTGCAGATGGCCCTCGACCAGGCGATCACGGCCGGTTTCACGCCGATGATCACCCCGACCCTCGTACGGCCCGAGACCATGCAGGGCACGGGCTTCGACATAGCGCACGACGCCGAGATCTACCGGCTCGAAGAGGACAACCTGTACCTCGTGGGCACCTCGGAGGTGGCCCTCGCCGGGTACCACTCCGACGAGATCATCGACCTCGGTGCCGGTCCCGTGCGCTACGCGGGCTGGTCCTCCTGCTACCGCCGGGAGGCCGGCTCGCACGGCAAGGACACCCGCGGCATCATCCGGGTCCACCAGTTCAACAAGGTGGAGATGTTCACGTACACCACGGTCGAGGATGCCGCCGCGGAGCACGAGCGCCTCCTGGCGTGGGAGGAGGAGATGCTCGCGAAGGTCGAGCTGCCCTACCGCGTTATCGACACGGCCGCCGGCGACCTCGGGATGTCCGCGGCCCGGAAGTTCGACTGCGAGGCATGGGTGCCCACCCAGGGCGACTACCGCGAACTCACCTCGACGTCGAACTGCACCACGTTCCAGGCCCGGCGCCTCAACATCCGCGAGCGCCAGGAGGGTGAGGGCGCCAAGGGAACGCGGGCCGTCGCGACCCTGAACGGCACGCTCGCGACCACGCGCTGGATCGTGGCGATCCTCGAGCACCACCAGAACCCGGACGGCTCGGTCACCGTACCGGCTGCGCTGCGGCCGTACCTCAACGGTCTGGAAGTCTTTCCGGTACTGTCGCCACGCTAGCCGGGCGTCACCGCCGTCTGGTTCACTGAAGTATGAGCACTTTGATCAATGCCGGCATCGATGACCGGCAGGAGAACCGTAAACGCCACCTCATAGCCCTCGACGTCGACGGCACCCTCGTGGACCATGAGGGGTCGATGACGGAGGAGGTGCGCGACGCCGCGCAGGCCGTCATCGAAGCCGGGCACGACGTCATCATCGCCACGGGCAGGTCCCTCGGGGCCACGCTCCCCGTGATCCGGCTCCTCGGGATCACGCGCGGCTACGCCGTGTGCTCCAACGGCGGGGTCACCCTGCGGATCGACACGGCACTTCCGGACGGCTTCGAGGTCCTCGACCGCGTCACGTTCGATCCGAAGCCCGCGCTGTCGGCCCTGCGGGAGAAGCTGCCCTCCGCCAAGTACGCCCTCGAGGACGACCGCGGCCGGTTCCTCTCCACGGAGAGCTTCCAGGATGCGAGCTTCGGTTCCGAGGCCGAGAGCGTCGATTTCGAGGAGATGCTCGAGAGCCGTGCCGTGCGCGTCGTCGTCTTCAGCACCGACAGTTCGGCCGACGAGTTCGGCGCCGCCGTCGGTTCCATCGGCCTGCACGGGGTGACCTACTCCGTGGGCTGGACCGC
Organism: Arthrobacter sp. NPDC092385; assembly: GCF_044755105.1. NCBI lineage: Bacteria > Bacillati > Actinomycetota > Actinomycetes > Micrococcales > Micrococcaceae > Arthrobacter > Arthrobacter sp. NPDC092385. The sequence continues at coordinate 64,532 of NZ_JBIVQL010000005.1, read as the reverse complement.
CTGGCTCGACATCGCGGCCTCCGGAGTCACGAAGGCGAGCGCGCTGGAGGTCCTCCGGCAGCGGCTCGGAACGGACCGGAGCCTCACGGTGGCCGTGGGCGATGGCCGGAACGACATCGAGATGCTCCAGTGGGCGGCGCGCGGCGTGGCCATGGGACAGGCGCCCGACGAGGTCCGTTCCGCCGCCTCCGAGGTCACGGGCACCGTCTTCGACGACGGCGCCGCGAAGGTCCTGCGCTCCCTGGTCTGACCGCTCAGGGGGCTGACCGCTCAGGGGGCTGACCGCTCAGGGGGCGGCGCGACGCGTGAAGACCAGATGGAGCACCCCGGAGGGTGAAGGGGTCGCTTCGATGTCGAAGCGCTCTTCCAGTCCCTCCAGCCCGTCCCAGAGCCGTTCACCCCTGCCCAGGACGATCGGCACGAGGACCACGTGCAGGTGGTCGATCAGGTCGGCCTCGAGGAACTGCCGGACCGTGCTGACGCCGCCACCGATCCGGACGTCGAGGTCGCCGGCCAGGGCACGCGCCTGCCGGAGCGCGGAGGCGGGGTCGGCGTCGACGAAGTGGAAGGTGGTTCCGCCCTCCAGCTCGAGTGCCGGCCGCGGGTGGTGCGTCAGGACGACGACGGGGGTGTGGAAGACAGGGTCGTCCCCCCACCATCCCTTCCATTCCCCGTCCTCCCAGGGGCCGCGCTGCGGGCCGAACTTGTTGCGGCCCATGATCTCCGCGCCGATCCCGGCCCCCCATCTGCTTGCAAGCGCGTCATCGACGCCGAAGGACGCCTCGGACGTGCCCGGGATGCCCATCTCGCGGAAGGTGCGCGTGTCGACGGCCCAGTCCATGAGCCGTGAGCCGGCATGGCCGAACGGGGCGTCGAGCCGTTGCCCTTCGCCCGCGCCGAAGCCGTCGAGGGAGACCGAGAAGTTGTGCACGCGGACGAGGGACATGTCATCTCCTGGGGTGCTTGCCGTTCGCACCACGGTAGGGTGTTCGACCCGGCGACTCAAGACCCTCGGGGGACCGCGCCGCTCCGTCACGGAACCACTGGCAGGCGATCGGGCGTCAGTACGCCAGGCTCGCCTCGGGGAGCGACGCCGGCCCGTAGGTGAGGTCGAGCAGCCGGGCTGCGGCCGGCCGCGTGGCCCACTCCTCCAGCCAGTGCGAGCGGACGACGGCGCGGCTCACGGCCTGCGTGGTGATGCCCAGTTCCTGGGCGACGTACTTCTGCTGCCCCCGGGCGCCCGGGGTCATGAGGTCCAGGACGGTCCACTCCGCCTCGGTGCGCGTGTAGACGATCTGCCCGAGCAGCCGGAGGACCGCCTCGGCCTCCGCCGCGATCTCGCCGTCGGGCCCCTCGACCGCGAGCGGGATGCGCTCGCCGGTCTTCCGGGCCCGGTTGACCGCGCGGCGCGCGTAGACCAGCCCGTAGCCCTCCGCCTCGACGAGCCGCTCGGGGACCGGGGGAGTGAGGCCGCCGACCCCGATGCCCACGTGCCAGCGCCGGTGGCGGATGGCCCGTAGCGCGGCATCCACCGCCGTCGACGCCGAATCGACCACGCCCTGCACCTCGTCCCCGACCGAGCGCTGGAACGGGACCACCGTCGGCAGGGGGCGCAGGTCCTTGAGCAGGTCGCCCACGAGGTCGCCGACCTCGCGTGAGTCGCGCTGGTTGATCGTCAGGACGTAGTGCATGGCATCAGTATGGACGCCGGCGTGCGAAAATCAACTCATCCGGGTTGGTTCCGACCCTCCGGGTCCCCAGGTCGGGTGGCCGCGAGGTGCTGCCGCCCCCGGAGACACAGGAGCTCCCGCCATCGATGCCCGGAGGAGCCGATGGCGGGAGCTGCCGGAAGGATCGGGGCTAGCGGCCCTCGGGGGTCTCGGTGGCGTTCTTCGCCTCGACGTCGACGGAGCGGCCCTGCGGCTCGTCCTCCTCGCTGGCATCGCCGATCTCCTTGAAGCGCTTGAGCGAGGCCTCGATCTCTGCCTCCGCCTCCTCGCGGCCTGCCCAGTCCGCAGCCTCGACCCACTTGCCCGGCTCGAGGTCCTTGTACTTCGTGAAGAAGTGCTTGATCTCGTCGAGCAGGAAGTCCGAGACGTCGGACAGCTCCTGGATGTGGTCGAAGCGAGGATCCACGGGGACGCAGAGGACCTTGGCGTCTCCGCCGCCGTCGTCGGTCATGTTGAAGACGCCGATCGGCCGCGACTCGACCAGGACCCCGGGGATGAGGTCGAAGTCCTGCAGGAGGACCAGCGCGTCCAGCGGGTCGCCGTCCTCGCCGAGGGTGTTCTCGAAGTAGCCGTAGTGCGTGGGGTACTGCATGGCCGTGAACAGGACGCGGTCGAGGCGCAGCCGGTGGGTGTCGTGGTCGATCTCGTACTTGACGCGCGAGCCCTTCGGGATCTCGATGGTGACGTCGAGCTTCATGGCAACTCCTGATGGTAGGTCGATGGTGCGAGGGCGACCGGCGGCCACGCCCTCCCGAGGAGGGCCACCCTGCCGGTCTACTGTTTAATCGTCAGCCCTAACATATCGGTCGGCCGGCGGTACCAGAGCATTTCCCCGCGGTTTCCGGGTTGCTCGGCGAGACCTTGCGAAAGGACACCATGAAGCGCCCGCTCCGCCTGCTGGCCGGTCTCCTCCTGGTCCTGGTCATGGCGGCGATCGCAGTGCCCCTGGCGGCCCGCCTCACTCCGGCAGTGCTGGCGGTGGTCGATCCCGCACCGCCGGTGGAGCCTCCCGTCACGCCCGGGCCCCAGGTCCCGCCGACCTCCGTGGCACTACCCGACGTCGTCACCCCGCTCTCCCCGTCGGCCGCCGTGCCGGAGCCTGCGCTCCTGGGCCCGGCGCTCGATGCGGCCCTGCAGATCCCCGGCCCGGGCAGTTTCGCGGGCACGGTCGTCGACTCCGTGGACGGCAGTGTGCTGTACGGGAGGGACCCCGCCCGCCTCCAACCGCCGGCATCCAACATCAAGCTGTTCACTGCCGTCGCCGCCCTGACGTTCGGGCAGCCCGGGAGGACCCTGGAGACGACGGTGCTCGCCCCGGAGGGCATGCCCGGGGCCCTGTACCTGCGGGGCGGGGGAGACGTGCTCCTCGGCTCGGGCCCGTCCGATCCCGGGGCCGTCGTGGGGCGCGCCGGGCTGGGGACACTCGCCGCCGACACCGCCGCGGCCCTTCCGGAGGGCTCCGGGCCCTACACCGTCTACCTCGACGACACCCTGTTCGCAGGTGCCACCCTGAACCCCACCTGGGCCCCGGGTGACATCGACGCCGGGGAGATCGCCCCCCTGCACGCGCTCGCCGTCAACTCGGCCTGGCTCGAGGAGGGCCGGACCGCAGGCCCCCGTTCGGCGGACGCCGCCCTCGACGCCGCCCGGACCTTCACCGACGCCCTCATCGCTGCGGCCGCGGACCGCGGCATCACCGTCCGCCCGGAGGTGGAGCGCCAGGCCGCGCCCGAGGCGGCGGAGACCCTCGCGGCCGTCGAATCAGCGCCCCTGGAGGACCAGGTGCGCCGCATGCTGGAGATCTCGGACAACTACCTGGCCGAGGCCCTGGCGCGGCTCGCCGCGCTGGACAGTGGGCGCCCGGCGTCCTTCGGCGGAGCCACGGAGGCCCTCGCCGCCGCGGCCGCACGGCTGGGTGTGCCCGAGGAGGGGCTCGTCATCGGGGACGCGGCCGGGCTGTCCACCCGCAGCGCCGTCTCGCCCGCCCAGCTCGCCGTGCTGGTCCGGGGGACCACCACCTCGGAGGAGCAGGGGCTCGCCGCCGTCGCGCGGTCGCTGCCCATCGCCGGACTGACCGGTACGCTCGCCACGCGTTTCAACGCCGACGACGGGCCGGCCGTGGCCGGAGCGGGAACGGTACGCGCGAAGACCGGGACCCTCAACGCGGTCACGGGGCTGACGGGGCACGTCGTCACGGCGGACGGCCGCCTGCTCGTGTTCTCCTTCCTCGCGGCGGGACTCGACGGGAACACGGTCGAGGCGCGCGCGGCAGCCGATCGTGCAGCCGCCGTCCTCGCGGGGTGCGGTTGCCGCTGACCCGTTCGCCGTCAGACGAACAGCCCGCTCCGTCCGATCCCCTGGGCGCGGCCCCCAGCGGGGTGTGATCGAATAGGCGCATGTCCAGGAACGAGTCCGCCGAACCCCGCCCGCAGCTGGTCAACTGGGATCTCGCGGCCTCGACCGCGGCGTCCCTGGCGCCGGCCGGGCCCTCCATGAAGCCGGCCGAGATCGCCCGCGCCGTGCAGAACATGCGCGAACTCGCGGACGCGTCGGTGAACCACGTCCACGCCATCTCGCGGCTGGACGCGGCGCGGGACCTCCGCGATTCCGAACTGCTGATCGTGGACCGCGCGTCGTGGTCCAGGGCCAATTCACAGAGTTTCCGCATCCTGATGGAACCCGCGCTCGACCAGCTCGCGGAGTCGCGGCCCGAGGCCCTGAAATCCGCGTCCCTGGCGCTCGGCGGGACGGTGACGGGCGCGCAGCTCGGTGCCATCCTCGCCTTCCTCTCGAGCAAGGTGCTGGGGCAGTACGATCCGTTCGTGCCCTCGCGCAACGGCCACGGCGGGCGCCTCATGCTGGTGGCACCGAACATCATCTCGGTGGAGCGGGAGCTGAACGTCGATCCGTCCGACTTCCGGCTGTGGGTATGCCTGCACGAGCAGACGCACCGCGTGCAGTTCGCGGCCGCACCCTGGCTGAAGGACCACATGACCAGCCATATCGGGCAGCTGACCTCAGGGCTGATGGACAAGGCGGACTCCCTGTCCGAGCGTCTCGGTGAGGCCGTGAAGAACATCACCACGGCCAGGGCCCGCGCCCGCGGGGAGGCCACCGCCCCGGACGACGCCCCGCCGCAGAACGGCGGCGTGCTGTCCATCCTGCAGGACCCGGACGACAAGGCCCGGCTGTCCCACCTCACCGCGGTGATGAGCCTGCTCGAAGGCCACGCGAACGTCGTGATGGACGGCGTGGACGGCAGCATCGTCCCGTCGGTCAAGACGATCCGCCGCCGCTTCAACGCGCGTGGCAAGTCCCGCGGGCCGCTGGAGAAGGTCATCCGGCAGCTGATGGGACTGGACGCCAAGATGCGCCAGTACAGCGACGGCGCCAGATTCGTCCGCCGGGTGGTCAGCCAGACCGGCATGGACGGCTTCAACGCCGTGTGGGACGCGGCATCGCACCTGCCCACTGAGCGGGAGATCCATGCCCCCGACGAGTGGATCGACAGGATGAGCCTGCGCCGTCATGGCTAGGCGCCCTCGCCTGCTCCCCGCCGTCGGTACGGCGCGGAACCTGCTCGCAGCGAGCCTCGAGGGGATCCTGGCCGATCCGGTGCGCACCGCCGGCGGCCCACCCTCCGACGCCGCCGTTCTCCCGCTCGTCCTGGTCGCCTGCAGCGGCGGTCCCGACTCGCTCGCGCTCGCGGCCGTGGCCGCCCATCTCGCCGCCACCGGCCGCTGCAGGGTCGGCGCCGTCGTCGTCGACCACCAGCTCCAGCCGGGCAGCGGCGCGACGTCGTACCGCGCGGCGGCTGCGGTCCGGGGGCTCGGACTCGATCCCGTCGAGGTACGCGCGGTCAGCGTGGACCGCGACGGCATGGGCCCGGAGGCGGCGGCCAGGAGCGCCCGCTACGCCGCGCTCGACGAGGCCGCGGCGCGCCTCGGGGCCGCCGCGGTGCTGCTCGGGCACACGCTCGACGACCAGGCCGAACAGGTGCTCCTCGGCCTGGCCCGCGGTTCCGGCACCCGGTCCCTCGCCGGCATGCCCGCCCGTCGGGGCCTGTACCTCCGGCCGTTCCTCGACCTGCGGCGTGCCGATACCGAGGCGATCTGCGGCTTCTACGGCCTGGACCCGTGGCACGACCCCACCAACCTCGACCCGGCCTACGCCCGTTCGAGGGTCCGCGGCGAGGTGCTGCCGTTCCTCGAGGACCGGCTGGGCCCGGGGATCGCCCAGGCCCTCGCCCGCACCGCCCGCATCCTGGGGCAGGACGCGGACCACCTCGAACGGCTGAGCGCCGAAGCGTACGCCTTCCTGCGGATTCCGGGCGAGGACGGTTCGGTGCTCCTGCCGGAGGACGGCCTGCGGGCACTGCCCGCGGCACTCCGGCAACGGGTCCTCGCCCTCGCGGCCCTCGAGCTGGGAGCGTTCCAGCCGAGCTTCGAGCGCCTCCGCGCCGCCGAATCGCTGCTCGGCAGGACCGGCTCCGCAGGGCCGGTGCAGCTGGGCGGGAAGGTGAGCGTCCACCGGCAGGTACGGGGACGGGCGGTTCTCCGCGGGGAACCAAGCTATGGCAATCTTGTCCTTAGCAACAATGGCAGCAACCATGGCCCCGGCGTGAAGCAGCCGCGCCGTCCAACCCAGGAGTAATCGGTGGATTCCAACGACGTCCAGTCAGATCTCAAGCACGTCCTCTACACCAAGGAAGAGATCCAGCAGCGGATCGACGAACTGGCGCAGCAGATCGATGCCGACTACGAGGGCCGGGAGATCCTCCTCGTGGGTGTCCTCAAGGGTGCGGTGATGGTCATGGCGGACCTCGCCCGCGCACTCCACTCCCACATCACGATGGACTGGATGGCCGTCTCCTCCTACGGCTCGGGAACGCAGTCCTCCGGCGTCGTCCGGATCCTCAAGGACCTCGAGACGGACCTCATGGGCAAGCACGTGCTGATCGCCGAGGACATCATCGATTCCGGGCTGACGCTGTCCTGGCTCAAGGCGAACCTGCTGTCCCGCGGCCCCGCGTCGGTCGAGATCTGCACGCTCCTGCGCAAACCTGCCGCCGCGAAGGTGGATATCGACGTCAAGTACGTCGGCTACGACATCCCGAACGAATTCGTCGTCGGCTACGGCCTCGACTTCGCGGAGAAGTACCGCAACCTCGATTTCATCGGTACTCTGGCGCCCCACGTCTACGAATAGGACGTCCCCCGCCGCATGCGGCACTACGCCACGAGGGAACTATCGGCGTGATCCGCGCGTGGTGAATCGGAGACGGTGTATATGTTGAGGTGCTCACAGGGCACCCGTACAGCAGTGCGCCCGCACATTTTTACTTGCATCAGCAGGAGGGACAGGGCTTGCTGCCCTGAGACGAATGAAATTCAAGAACATCTTCAAGGGGCCCATCTTCTGGATCGTCCTGGCGGTCGTGGCGCTCCTGCTGGTCCTCCCGAGCCTGTTCGGCACCGGCAGCTCCCGCGTCGACACCAACGTCGGCCTGCAGCTCCTCGAAGATGACCAGGTGTCGCAGGCCAAGATCTACGACGGCGAGCAGCGCGTGGACCTCACGCTGCGCGAGGACTACGACGACAAGGGCAAGAGCGTCCAGTTCTTCTACAGCACCGCTCGTGCCGAGGGCGTGGTCGACGCCATCAACGCCTCGGACACGGACGGGTTCACCGACCAGCCGGCCGAGAGCAACTGGCTGCTCAGCCTCGCGGGCCTGATCTTCCCCATCCTGATCCTCGGCGTCATCTTCTGGTTCCTCCTCAGCCGCATGCAGGGCGGCGGCTCGAAGGTCATGCAGTTCGGCAAGTCCAAGGCCAAGCTGATCTCGAAGGACATGCCGCAGGTCACGTTCAACGACGTCGCCGGCGCGGACGAGGCGGTCGAGGAACTGCTCGAGATCAAGGAGTTCCTGCAGGAGCCGGCCAAGTTCCAGGCCCTCGGCGCGAAGATCCCCAAGGGCGTCCTGCTGTACGGCCCTCCCGGTACCGGCAAGACCCTCCTCGCCCGCGCGGTCGCCGGAGAGGCGGGAGTGCCCTTCTACTCGATCTCCGGTTCCGACTTCGTCGAGATGTTCGTGGGCGTCGGCGCCTCCCGTGTCAGGGACCTCTTCGAGCAGGCCAAGAACAACTCGCCGGCCATCATCTTCGTGGACGAGATCGACGCCGTCGGGCGCCACCGCGGAGCCGGCGTCGGCGGCGGCAATGACGAACGCGAGCAGACCCTCAACCAGCTCCTGGTCGAGATGGACGGCTTCGACGCCACCACCAACGTGATCCTCATCGCCGCGACCAACCGTCCCGACGTCCTGGATCCCGCGCTCCTGCGCCCCGGCCGGTTCGATCGCCAGATCGGCGTCGAGGCCCCGGACATGAAGGGCCGCGAGCACATCCTCACGGTGCACTCCAAGGGCAAGCCGATGGCGCCCGGCGTCGACCTCCGGGGCGTGGCCAAGAAGACCCCGGGATTCACCGGTGCGGATCTCGCCAACGTCCTGAACGAGGCCGCACTCCTCACGGCCCGTTCGAACGCGCAGCTCATCGACGACCGCGCCCTGGACGAGGCGATCGACCGCGTCATCGCCGGTCCGCAGAAGCGCAGCCGCGTGATGAAGGAACTCGAGCGCAAGATCACGGCGTACCACGAGGGCGGACACGCCCTGGTGGCTGCGGCGCTGCGGAACACGGACCCGGTGACCAAGGTGACCATCCTGCCGCGCGGACGTGCCCTGGGATACACCATGGTCATGCCGACCGACGACAAGTACTCCGTGACCCGCAACGAATTGCTCGACCAGCTCGCCTACGCGATGGGCGGCCGGGTCGCCGAGGAGATCGTGTTCCACGATCCGTCGACCGGTGCCTCGAACGACATCGAGAAGGCCACCGGGACCGCACGCAAGATGGTCACGCAGTACGGGATGAGCGAGCGCATCGGCGCCGTGAAGCTCGGACAGGGCGCCGGCGAGCCGTTCCTCGGCCGCGACATGGGCAGCGACCGCGACTACTCCGACCAGATCGCCCTCGTCGTCGACGAGGAAGTACGCCGCCTGATCGACAACGCGCACGACGAGGCGTACCAGATCCTCACCGAGAACCGCGACGTCCTCGACCGCCTCGCCCTCGAACTCCTCGAGCGCGAGACCCTCAACCAGGCCGAGATCGCCGAAGTGTTCCACAACGTGCGCAAGCGCGATCTGCGTGAGGTGTGGCTGTCCAAGCAGACCCGCCCCGTGCACTCGCTGCCGCCGGTGACGTCCCGCAAGGAACGCGCGGAGGCACTCGAGGGCGGCCGGCCGGCACCCGAGACCGTCGCTCCGCAGGACCAGATCGCCGACGCCGACATCCCCGGCGGGTTCGACGTCCAGGGCTCCGATCTCCCGTCCCCCGAATCCGGCGACCGCCCCGGGGAGAGCCGGGACAGCTAGTCCGCAGCGATACGCCGCCGGCCATGGGGCCGGAGGCGAGCAGTGCCCTACGAGGGGGAGATGACACATGACGGATTTCGACGACGAAGTGGTGGACGCCGCGCTGGTGGCGACAGGATCGCCGGTGGACCAGCCGCGTATCCAGCGCGCGGTCCGGGAGATCCTGGCGGCCATCGGGGAGGATCCCGACCGCGACGGCCTGCTCGACACCCCGAAGCGCGTGGCCAAGGCGTACGCGGAGATGTTTGCCGGGCTCCACCAGGACGCCGAGGACGTCCTCTCGACCTCCTTCGACCTGAACCACCAGGAGCTGGTGCTGGTGAAGGACATCCCGTTCTACTCGACCTGCGAGCACCACCTGGTGCCGTTCCACGGCACGGCGCACATCGGCTACATCCCCTCGAGCGATGGACGGGTGACCGGCCTCAGCAAACTGGCCCGGCTCGTGGAGGTCTATGCGCGACGCCCCCAGGTCCAGGAGCGGCTGACCACCCAGATCGTCGATGCGATGATGGAACACCTCAAGCCCAAGGGCGCTATCGTCGTCATCGAGTGCGAACACATGTGCATGTCGATGCGCGGGGTGCGGAAGCCCGGCGCGAAGACCGTCACGTCCGCCGTGCGCGGCCAGATCCGCGAGACGGCGACGCGCGCCGAGGCCATGAGCCTCATACTCGGAAAGTAGGACCTACCCCATGGACTCTCTCGCCGCAGCGCCCGGAACCGGACCGGCGACCTCGCCGTTGCCCGTCATCCGGCCCGTCCGCGCAGCCAGGACGGTCCGGGACCTGCCCGCGGACCGCGCCGTCGTCATGGGAATCCTCAACGTCACACCTGATTCCTTCAGCGACGGCGGCAAGTACGCCTCCACGGACGACGCGATCAGCCACGGTCTGCGGATGCACTACGGCGGTGCAGACGTCATCGACGTCGGTGGCGAGTCCACGCGCCCGAACGCCCGCCAGGTGCCGGTCGAGGAGGAACTCGGGCGCGTGCTCCCCGTGGTCCGGGCACTCGTGAAGGCGGGAGCCCTCGTGAGCATCGACACCATGCACGCCGAGACGGCGCGGCAGGCGCTCGACGCCGGAGCGGCGATCGTCAACGACATCTCGGGGAGCGAGTACGATCCCGCGATGCCGGCGCTGATCGCCGAGCGCGGAGTCCCGTACGTCCTGACGCACCGCAGGGGCACCGCGGCGACCATGGACGGCCTGGCCGACTACGGCGACGTGGTCGCCGAGGTGACGGCGGAACTCGTCGAACTGCGGGACCGCTTCGTCGCCGCCGGAGTCGCCGCCGAGCAGATCATCCTCGATCCGGGGCTGGGTTTCGCGAAGACCGACGCGCACAACTGGACGATCCTGAGGAACCTCGACGCCTTTATCGGGCTGGGGCACCGCGTGCTCGTCGGCGCGTCCCGCAAGCGGTTCCTGGGGACGCTGCTCACCTCGGCCGGGAAGGCCGCCGCGCCCGTCGAGCGCGACTCCGCATCGCTCGCCGTCGCGACCCTGGCTGCTGCCGCCGGCGTCTGGTCCGTCCGGGTCCACGATCCTGCCGCGACCCTCGACGCCGTCAAGGTGGCTGCTGCCGCCGGTTCCCGACCGTGACCGGCACGCCGACCCCCGGCCGCCCGGGCTCGCCCTCGGGGGTCCTCGACGCCGTGGTCCTGAAGGGCATCACCGCGAAGGGATACCACGGCGTCTTCGACCACGAGCGCCGGGACGGGCAGCCCTTCGTCGTGGACCTGGTGCTCCACCTCGACCTGCAGCCGGCCGGCACCAGCGACGACCTGGCACGGACGGCGCACTACGGTGAACTCGCCGAACTGGTCCACGGCATCATCGGAGGCGACCCCTTCGACCTCATCGAAGCCCTCGCGGAGACCCTTGCGGCGGCGGTCCTCGAAGCCTTCCCGGTCCAGGCGGTCGACGTCACCGTGCACAAGCCGAAGGCGCCCATCGAGGTGCCGTTCGGCGACGTCGCCGTGACCCTCCGGCGGAGCCGGCCGTGAGCAGCACCGTGCGGTCGGTGCTCGCCCTCGGCAGCAACCTCGGGGCCAGCAACGACACGCTCGTACTGGCTGTCGCTGACCTCGTGGAGCCCGGGAACGTCCGGCTGCACGCGGTCTCCCCCGTGGTGCGGACCAAGCCCGTGGGGGGTCCGGACCAGCCCGACTACCTCAACATGGTGATCGAGGTGGAGACGGACCTCGGCCCGTACGAACTCCTCGCGCACTGCCAGGCGGTGGAGGACAGGCACCACCGCAAGCGCACGGTCCGCTGGGGTCCCAGGACCCTCGACGTCGACATCATCACGTACGGCTCCTGGACGTCGCACGATCCGGCCCTGACCATCCCGCACCCCCGCGCGGCCTCGCGCGCCTTCGTCCTGCAGCCCTGGGCCTGGATGGATTCGGGTGCGCAGCTCGACGGCCGGCCCGTGATCGAACTGGCTGCGGAAGCCGGGGACCTTGCGGGCCTGGTGCCCTTCGAGGGAGTCTAGGACGCTGTGAGTACCCTTCGGTTCAGCTGGCTGGCCCTGGTGGGAGTGATGGCCGGACTCGCCGGCTGGCTGGCCAACTGGCTCGCGACCCGGAACGGCTTCGGAACGCCGACCCTGCCCCTGACATCGCTCGTCACGACCGCGGCGATCATCGGCATCACCCTCGTGTTCGGCCGCCGCGTACTCCGGTGGCGCAACGGCAAGCGCGACCGTCCGCTCGATCCGATCCTCGCGACCCGCACCCTCGTCCTCGCGCAGGCCTGCGCGTATGCGGGCGCCCTGAGCCTCGGCTGGCACGCCGGTATTTTCGTCGACCAGCTGACGCTCCTCTCGGTCCGCTCCACCACGGCACTCCTGTGGGGATCCGTGGCGCTCATGGTGGGCGGGATCGTGATGATCATGGTGGGATTGGTCGTGGAGAACTTCTGCAGGCTTCCGCCCGACGACGACGGCACGGGAGCCCCGGGCCACAGCGAGGGGGAATATGCGTAGGGAACCGATCGACCCGTCCGGGCTCGAGTGGTCGAGGGTGTCGCCGAAGTACCTGCGCGTCAGGCTCCTCGGCTGGCTCATCGGCGCGCTGGTCTGGCTGGTTCTCGCGAGCATCCCCCTGGTGCTGCGCCTGACCGGCGTCTGGGCGGCCTTCCCACCCTCCTGGATCGCGTGGGGACTGCCCGCCGTCGTGCTCGTCATCGCCGCCTGGCGCGGCCTGCTGCTCCCCCGCCAGGTGGCGGCCATCGGCTACGCCGAGCGCGACGACGATCTCCTCATCCGCCAGGGCGTGTTCTTCCAGCGCACCATGGTGGTGCCCTACGGCCGCATGCAGTACGTCGACGTGGCCGTCGGGCCCATCGAGCGCGCCTTCGGGATCTGCACCCTCAAGCTCCACACCGCGTCCCCCGCCACGAACGCCTTCCTCCCCGGACTGCCGACCGAGGAGGGCACGAGGCTGCGCGAGCACCTGTCCGCGCGGGGAGAAGCCAGGCTGGCCGGGCTGTGACCGTGCCGGGATCATCCGACGATGCGCCGGCCCCGGTCGCGAGCGGCCCGGGGGATGGTGTTCCGGGCACCGACACATGGCAGCGCGTCCATTTCATCTCCCCGCTCGTGCGCGGCTGGATAGCCCTCGTCGCCATCCTCTACTTCGTGGGCAGGGACTGGTTCGAGGGCCTCTTCGACGCCGGGACGCGGAAAGGGAGCCCTCTCCCCGAGGGACTCGGGCTCCTGGTCGCGGGCGGGATCGTGCTCGGCGTCGTGGTGGTCATCGCGGCGGCCTTCTTCGTCTCCTGGTACTTCACGCGTTACCAGGTGACGGCCGACCACGTGCGGGTCCACTCCGGCGTCGTCTTCCGGCAGCAGCGGCAGGCGAGGCTGGACAGGGTCCAGGCCATCGACATCGTCCAGCCGTTCCTCGCCCGGATCTTCGGGCTCGCGGAGCTCAAGTTCGAGGTGGCCGACGCGGGGGAGTCCGCCGTCCGGCTCGCATTCCTGAAACTCGACGACGCCCGGAAGCTGCGCGCCACGATCCTCGCCCGTGCCGCAGGCCTGGAGACCGACCCGCAACATCCCGAGCAGATCGTCGAAGCGCCCGAGCGTGAAGTGGTGGCGATCCCGCCGCGCCGCGTCATCGGTGCTGCGGTCCTGTCCGGCTCGACCCTCTCCCTCGTGGTGGCGGCCGCCGTCGTCACCACCCTCGGCGTCGTCTTCGAGACACCGATCGTCGCGACGTCGTTCATCCCGATCCTCATCGGCGTGGTCGGCGCCTACTGGTCGGCGCTCAACACGGGCTACAACTTCCGTGCCGCCACCTCGCCCGACGGCATCCGCATGCGGTACGGCCTGCTCGACACGCGGTCGCAGACCGTGCCACCGGGGCGCGTGCAGGCACTGGGCATCACGCAGTCGCCGCTGTGGCGCCTCAAGGGCTGGTACCGCGTCACCGTGAACGTGGCGGGCTACGGCGCCGCCGCCTCGAGCGAGGGGCAGGCCCGCGCGACGCTCCTGCCGGTCGGTACGCGCGACGAGGTGCTGCAGATCCTGGCCCTCGTGCTCCCGGATCCGGGGACGCCGCGCCCCGTCGAGGTCTTCTCCGCCGGCATGGCGGGGCGCGACGGCGGCGAGGGCTTCACCACCACGCCGCGCCGCGCCCGGCTGCTCGCGCCGTTCGCCTGGCGCCGGAACGGTTTCGCGGTCACGCGGACGGCACTGCTCATCCGCTCCGGCGTGCTGTGGCGGCGGCTCGTGGTCGTGCCGCACGAGCGGACCCAGTCGCTCTCCATCCACCAGGGGCCGATCGACCGCCGCTTCCAGGTGTCCGACCTGCAGTTCCAGACGACGCCGGGCCCGGTCACCCCCCGCGTGCTCCAGGTCGATTCCGCGACCGCCTGGGAGCTCTTCCACGGGCAGGCGGTGCGCGCTGCGGAGGCGCGGCGCCGCAGCGGCCCGGAGCAGTGGATGAGGCCCATCCCGCGCACGGACCCACCCTCGGCACCGGACGCGGGCGCCGCCGACGTCCCCGAACCGGTGCCGGACTCGCAGCCCGACGCGCAGGACGGGACCACCGTGCCGGCCCCGCCCGGTGCGTCGGTCGAGCCCGGTGCGTCCGCCCGGCAGCCCGACGGTACGTCGGACCAGCCCGACGGTACGTCGGTCGAGCCCGGTGCGTCGGTCGAGCCCGGACCGGAGGTGGGCGAGGGCGCCCGCGAGGTCATGCCCGATCTTCCGCGTTACGTCCCGGCGGCCACCGGGGCTCCCGATGTGCAGGAGGCCGTCGATGGCCGGCGCTGACGCATCCCGCCGCCCGGGACGGCTCGGTGTCGGGATCGTGGGAGCCGGCAGGGTCGGCTCGGTCCTGGGAGCCGCGCTGAGATCCGCGGGCCACGCCGTCGTCGGTGTCTCCGCCGTGTCCGAGGCGAGCCGTGAACGCGCCGAGAGCCTCCTGCCCGGAGTGCCGGTGCTCGAGGTCCCGGACATCGTCGAGCGGGCCGAACTGGTGTTGCTCGCCGTGCCCGACGACGCCCTGCCGGAGCTGGTCGAGGGGCTGGCACGGCTGGACGCCTGGCAGGCGGGGCAGCTCGTGGTGCACACGTCGGGGCGGTACGGCACCTCCGTGCTGGCGCCTGCCCGGGCGGCTGGCGCCATCCCCCTGGCGATCCACCCCGCCATGACGTTCACCGGGATGAGCCTCGACCTCGGCCGCCTGCCGGACAGCATGTTCGGCATCACGGCGGCCTCGGCCGTGCTCCCGATCGCCCAGGCGCTCGTGGTGGAGATGGGAGCGGAGCCCGTGGTCATCGAGGAGGAGTCGCGGGCGCTGTACCACGCGGCCCTCGCGCATGCCTCGAACCACCTCGTCACGATCGCAGCCCAGTCCGCGCAGCTCCTTGCCGACCTCGGCGTCCAGCACCCCGATCGCATGCTCGGGCCGCTCATGAAGGCATCCCTCGAGAACGCCCTGTCCTCCGGTGAGGGGGCCCTGACGGGACCGGTCGCCCGCGGGGACGCCGGAACGGTTCGTGCCCACCGCGCGGCCCTCGAAGCGCACGACGCCCCCGATACCCGCCAGGCCTACCTCGGCATGGCGCGTGCCACGGCCCTTCGCGCACTCGAGCGGGGGCTGCTCTCGCCCGGCCAGGGCGAGGCCATCCTCGCTGCGCTCGCCGACCTCCCCGGCGCGGGCGGGCCGGTCCCGCCGCATGGGGCCTCCGGCCCGCCCTCCTGACTCCTCCGACAACTGGTGGCCCCGCGCCGCCGGCGTGCCCGTTCCACTCCCCGAAGGACCCCATCGTGACCCCGACCCCGACCCCGACCCCGACCCCGACCCCCACCCCGACCCCCACCGGGCCACGCGTCCCGGCCGCTCCGCTCCTCGTCACCACACCCGCCGAGCTCCGTGCGGCCACCACGGCCCTGCTGGACAGGGCCCGCTCCCGCAGGGCCGGAGGCGCCGGGCAGCCCTCGCTCGGCCTCGTGCCCACCATGGGGGGCCTCCACGCCGGACACGCGGAGCTGGCCCGCGTCGCGCGGAACGGCAACGACGTCGTCGTCGTGTCCATCTTCGTGAACCCCCTGCAGTTCGGCGACCAGGGGGATCTCGACCGCTACCCGCGGACGCTCGACGAGGATCTCCGGCTCCTGGGCGGGTGCGGCGTCGACGTCGTGTTCGCCCCGTCGGTGGAGGACATGTACCCGGGCGGGGAGCCGCTGGTCCGCGTGGGTGCCGGACGGATGGGCGAGGTGCTCGAGGGTGCGTCCCGGCCCGGGCACTTCGACGGCATGCTCACGGTCGTCGCCAAGCTCCTGAACCTCGGACTGCCGGGCACCGCAGCGCACTACCGCGCGTACTTCGGCGAGAAGGACGCGCAGCAGCTGGCGCTCATCCGCCGGATGGTGCTCGATCTCAATGTTCCGGTCCGCATCGAGGGCGTGCCGATCGTGCGCGACGCCGACGGCCTCGCCCTCTCGAGCCGCAACCGCTTCCTCGGCGCGGACGAGCGCCGCGCGGCGCTGGTCCTGTCGCGGGTGCTGCGCACGCTGCGCGAGCGGGCCCTCGACGGACGGCCGCTCGACCTGGCCGCGGCCCGTGCCGAGATCGCCGGCGAGGACGGCGTGGAGCTCGACTACCTCGAGGTGGTGGACCCGTCCTCGTTCACTCCGCCCGCCCCGGCCCACGAGGGCCGTACCGGTGCCGATCCCGTGCTCGCCGTGGTCGCGGCACGCGTGGGCACCGTGCGGCTCATCGATAACACCTTCCTGCCGGGTGTGGCCTGACGCACACCGCCCGCCCCTGACGCGGCGCGTCCGGCGTGGAGCCGTAAACTTGTCTTCCGTGACCCACGACGACACCCTCCCCGCGGACGACCTCAACGAGCAGATGCGCTTCCGGCTGCAGAAGCGATCGGCACTGCTCGACGCCGGGATGGAGCCCTACCCGGTCAAGCCGGAGCGGACCCACTCGCTCGCCGAGGTGCGGGAGCAGTTCGCCGGCCTCGAGGCGGGGGAGTCGAGCGGACAGCAGGTCGCCGTCGTCGGACGCGTCGTGTTCATCCGCAACTCCGGGAAGCTGTGCTTCGCCACTCTGCAGGAGGGCGACGGCACCAGGCTCCAGGTCATGCTCAGCCTCGCCGAGATCGGCGCCGACAGCCTCGCCGAGTGGAAGTCGCTCGTGGACCTCGGCGACCACGTGCAGGTGCACGGCGAGGCCATCAGCTCCCGCCGCGGCGAGCTGTCGGTGATGGCCGATTCCTGGGCCATGGCGTCCAAGGCGCTGCGCCCGCTTCCCACCCTGCACGCGGGCGTGAACGAGGAGACCCGCGTCCGCCAGCGCTATGTCGACCTGATGGTGCGCGAGGAAGCCCGCCAAATGGTCAGGACGCGCGCCGCCATCACCCGCACCATCCGCGAGACCCTCAACCGGCACGACTACATCGAGGTGGAAACGCCCATCCTCCAGCTCGTCCACGGCGGAGCGACGGCCCGGCCCTTCGAGACGCACCTCAATGCGTTCGACCAGAAGATGACGCTCCGAATCGCCCTCGAGCTCTACCTGAAGCGTGCCGTCGTCGGCGGGATCGACCGCGTCTACGAGATCGGCCGCATCTTCCGCAACGAGGGCGTGGATTCGACCCACAGCCCCGAGTTCACCATGCTCGAGTGCTACGAGGCCTACGCCGACCAGTTCGTGATGGCCGACCGCATGAAGGAGATGATCCTCGCCTGCGCCGACCTGCTGGGGTCGCGCACCATCGAGACCGCGAAGGGCACCATCGACCTCGACGGCGACTGGGAGTGGCTCGGCGTCTACCCCGGGTTGTCCACCGCGGTGGGCCAGGAGGTGACGCCGGAGACCGGCCTCGAGGAACTGCGGTCCATCGCCGAACGGCACGAGGTCCCCCTGAACCCGGCCTGGGGTGCGGAGAAGGTGGTGCTCGAGCTGTTCTCGGAGATCGTCGAGCCCACGCTCCTCCAGCCGACCTTCGTCTACGACTACCCGCCCTCGGCCCAGCCTCTCGCCCGCCCGCACCGCGAGGATCCGCGGCTCATCGAGGCGTGGGACCTCATCATCGGCGGCATGGAGCGCGGTACGGCCTTCTCCGAACTCATCGATCCCGTCATCCAGCGCGAGCGGCTGACGGAGCAGTCACGCCAGGCCGCCGCCGGTGACGACGAAGCCATGCAGCTCGACGAGGACTTCCTGCGGGCGCTGGAATACGGTGCACCCCCGATGGGAGGGATCGGTCTCGGGATCGACCGCCTGGTGATGCTTTTCACGAACGTCGGAATTCGGGAGTCGATCCTCTTCCCCATTCTCAAGCCCGAGGCAGGGCAGTAGCCGTGGAATATGTGGCCGTACTCCTACCGTCAGCCTGCTTGGCAGTTCTTTTCTACTTTGTGATCAAGGCCATATTCAACGTCGACCGCTCCGAGCGGGAGGCCATGGCCCGCGCGGAGGAATTGCAGGACGCCGAGGAAGCCCGTAAGCGCGAATTCCCGGGCGAAAAGAATGGCAGTCAGGAAATCGATCCCGGTTAGAAATGCTTGTTCTTTGACCTTGATTCAATAGTGGCCCATACTCATTCGAGGGGACGTCGATATCGAGGAACTAATAGGAGAGCATTGTGGCGCAGAAGGTAAAGATCATTCTCATCGATGACATCGACGGCGGTGACGCCGACGAAACCGTCCGTTTCGGGCTCGATGGCGTCCAGTACGAGATCGACCTCTCCGAGACGCACGCCTCGGAATTGCGCTCGGCCCTCGCCGAGTACGTGGGGGCCGCCCGTCGCAGCAACTCCTCGAAGCAGCAGCGCTCGGCCGCACCGGCCCCGTCGCGCAACCAGGAGGCGGCCCAGATCCGCGAGTGGGCCAAGGAGAACGGCTACAACGTCTCCTCCCGCGGCCGCGTCAACAGCGAGATCGTCGAGGCATACCGCGCCGCGCAGCGCTGACCACCCCTACTCGACGCCGGAGCGGAAGCCCTCCGGCGTTATCTCGCCTGTGGCGAACACGGACCCAAAGCACACCCCGTGCCCGTAGCATCGAATTACGCGTTAGCTAGGAGTGTGTGTCTCATGTTTGAGAGATTTACAGATCGTGCCCGTCGAGTTGTTGTGCTGGCCCAGGAAGAGGCCCGCATGCTCAACCACAATTACATCGGCACCGAGCACATCCTGCTTGGCCTGATCCACGAGGGCGAGGGTGTTGCCGCCAAGGCCCTGGAGTCACTCAGCATCTCGCTGGGTGCTGTGAGGGAACAGGTTCAGGAGATCATCGGGCAGGGCCAGCAGGCTCCGTCCGGTCATATCCCGTTCACACCCCGGGCCAAGAAGGTACTGGAGCTCTCCCTGCGGGAAGCCCTCCAGCTCGGCCACAACTACATCGGTACCGAGCACATCCTGCTCGGTCTCATCCGCGAGGGTGAGGGCGTCGCCGCGCAGGTACTCGTGAAGCTCGGCGCCGACCTCAACCGTGTCCGCCAGCAGGTCATCCAGCTGCTGTCCGGATACCAGGGCAAGGAGCCGGCGGCTGCCGGCGGCCCGCAGCAGGAGGGGACTCCTGCCGGCTCGGTGGTGCTGGACCAGTTCGGCCGCAACCTGACGCAGGCCGCGCGCGAGTCCAAGCTCGATCCCGTCATCGGGCGCGAGCAGGAGATGGAACGCGTCATGCAGGTCCTCTCCCGCCGGACCAAGAACAACCCCGTCCTGATCGGTGAGCCCGGTGTCGGCAAGACCGCCGTCGTCGAGGGCCTCGCCCAGGCGATCGTGCGTGGCGACGTCCCGGAGACCATCAAGGACAAGCAGCTGTACACGCTCGACCTCGGCTCCCTCGTGGCCGGTTCGCGTTACCGCGGTGACTTCGAGGAGCGACTGAAGAAGGTCCTCAAGGAGATCCGCACCCGCGGCGACATCATCCTGTTCATCGATGAGATCCACACCCTCGTCGGCGCAGGTGCCGCGGAGGGTGCCATCGACGCCGCATCGATCCTGAAGCCCATGCTCGCGCGTGGTGAACTCCAGACCATCGGTGCGACCACCCTTGACGAGTACCGCAAGCACATCGAGAAGGATGCGGCCCTCGAGCGCCGTTTCCAGCCGATCCAGGTCGCCGAGCCCTCCGTGGCGCACGCGATCGAGATCCTCAAGGGCCTGCGGGACCGTTACGAGGCGCACCACCGCGTCTCGATCACCGACGGCGCGCTCGCCTCGGCCGCCACGCTCTCCGAGCGCTACATCTCGGACCGCTTCCTCCCCGACAAGGCGATCGACCTCATCGACGAGGCGGGAGCGCGACTGCGCATCCGCCGGATGACGGCCCCGCCGGAACTCAAGGAGATCGACGAGCGCATCGCGGACGTCAAGCGCGAGAAGGAGTCGGCCATCGACTCCCAGGACTTCGAGGGTGCTGCCTCGCTCCGCGACAAGGAGCAGAAGCTCCACGACGAGCGCTCCGACAAGGAGCGCAGGTGGAAGTCCGGCGGGCTGGACGACATCGCCGAGGTGGATGAGGAACTCATCGCCGAGGTGCTCGCCAACTCCACCGGTATCCCCGTGTTCAAGCTGACCGAGGCCGAGTCCTCGCGGCTGCTCAACATGGAGGCGGAGCTGCACAAGCGCGTCATCGGGCAGAACGAGGCGATCAAGTCCATCTCGCAGGCCATCCGCCGTACGCGTGCCGGCCTCAAGGACCCGAAACGTCCCGGCGGTTCCTTCATCTTCGCCGGCCCCACGGGTGTCGGCAAGACGGAGCTCGCCAAGGCACTCGCGGAGTTCCTGTTCGGTGAAGAGGACGCCCTCATCACGCTCGACATGTCCGAGTACTCGGAGAAGCACACCGTCTCACGGCTCTTCGGTGCCCCTCCGGGGTACGTGGGCTACGAGGAGGGCGGCCAGCTCACCGAGAAGGTCCGCCGCAAGCCGTTCTCCGTGGTGCTGTTCGACGAGGTGGAGAAGGCACACGCCGATCTCTTCAACTCGCTCCTGCAGATCCTCGAGGACGGCCGCCTGACGGACAGCCAGGGCCGCATGGTGGACTTCAAGAACACGGTGATCATCATGACCACCAACCTCGGTACCCGCGATATCTCGAAGGGTGTCATGACGGGCTTCCAGTCCGGTTCCGACACCACCACGAGCTACAACCGGATGAAGGCCAAGGTGCAGGAGGAGCTCAAGCAGCACTTCCGCCCCGAGTTCCTCAACCGCGTGGACGACACCGTGGTGTTCCCGCAGCTCACCCAGGACGAGATCGTCCAGATCGTGGACCTGTTCCTCGAGCGCCTGAGCCGCCGGATGGCGGACAAGGGCATGACGATCGAGCTCACTCCCGCGGCCAAGGTGCTCCTGGCTACCCGCGGCTACGATCCCGCGATGGGTGCGCGGCCCCTGCGCCGCACCATCCAGCGCGAGATCGAGGACCAGCTCTCGGAGAAGATCCTCTTCGGCGACATCAAGTCGGGCGAGCGGATCGACATCGACGTTGAGGGTGAGGGCGCGGAAGCCTACTTCACCTTCGTCGGGCACGGCGCCCCCAAGGAGATCGAGGATTCGCCGGCTGCGCTCGAGGCGACCGTCTTGGAGTAGTACCTGCGGATGCGATATCCGGAACCCGCCCTGGTCACCAGGGCGGGTTCCGCTGTTTAACAGCGATCGTGCGGTGTGTTCGGGCGGTGTGATCGTGCTCGGCGTGGATTGAGTGCCCGCAGCAACGAGATTCTCCCCTGAGTGAACTCCTGTGAGCCCGGCCACAGGCGGTGATAGAGATGATCCATGACCACTCCCTTCTCGTCGCTCGACGACTTCGTCGCACTGCCCCGCCTGAGCGGGCTCGCCCTCAATCGCCAGGGCACGCGCCTCGTCACGTCCGTCGCTACTCCGAACCCCAAGAAGACGGCGTACCAGACAGCCCTCTGGGAGCTGGACCCCACGGGAGGAGGGCCTGCGCGCCGGCTGACGCGCAGCTCCGCCGGTGAGTCCGGAGCCGCCTTCCTGTCGAGCGGCGACCTCCTCTTCACGTCAGCGCGTCCCGACCCGGACGACGCCGAGGGCGAGAAGCGTGCGGCGCTGTGGCGGCTCCCGGCGACCGGCGGGGAGGCTTCGCTGCTGCTGACGCGCGAGGGCGCCGTGGCCGGGGTGTCGACGGCGGCTGCGGCGGACGTCGTCGTCGTGACGGGGAACGCGCTCGCCGGCTCCGCGAACGAGGAGGACGACGCCGAGCGCCGCAAGGCGCGCAAGGAGGCCGGCGTCGCCGCCGTCCTGCACTCGGGCTATCCCGTCCGCTACTGGGACGCGGACCTCGGTCCGGACGAGCCGCGGTATTTCGGGCTGCAGGACCTCGGGGACGACGCCGGGCCATCGCTGGACGACCTGATCCCATCGGCGGAGGGAGGCCTCCGGGATGCCCATCCCGTGCTGGCTCCCGACGGATCAGTGCTCTTCTCCTCCCTGACCGTCCCCGAGGAGCGCGGTTCCCAGCGCTCCCTGCTCGTCCGCGTGGACGTGGCGACGAAGGAACTCACCGTCCTGCTCGACGACCGGGAGAACGACTACTCGCCCGGACCCGTCAGCCCCGACGGCCGCTATCTCGTGGTGGTCCGGGATCGGCGCACCACAGCCGAACTCGCGCCGCACACCAGCCTGCTGCTGCTTCCCCTGGACGGCGGCGAGCCGGTGCCCCTGGCTGCCGAGTGGGACCGCTGGCCCGCCCCCGCCGCCTGGCTGCCCGACAGCTCCGCCCTCGTGGTCACCGCCGATGACGACGGCGCCGCCCCGGTCTTCGTGATCGACGTCGCGACGGGTTCGGTGCGACGCGTGACACAGGACGCGGCGGCGTATTCCGACGTCCAGGTGTCCCCGGACGGCACGACGGCCTATGCGCTCCGCAGCTCGTACCTCTTCCCTGCGGAGGTCGTCCGTATCGACCTCGCCTCCGGTGAGGCCGAGCGCCTGCCCAACCCGGCGGAGCGCCCCGAGCTGCCCGGTACGCTCGAGCGCATCGAATCCGTCGGCGAGGACGGGCAGCCCGTGAAGTCGTGGCTCGTGCTTCCCGGGGGTGCCTCCGCCGAGGCCCCCGTCCCCGCCCTGCTGTGGATCCACGGCGGCCCCATCGGATCCTGGAACGCCTGGACCTGGCGCTGGTCCCCCTGGGTCCTGGCCGCTCGCGGGTACGCTGTCCTGCTGCCCGACCCCGCGCTGTCCACGGGCTACGGCCAGCACATGGTGGATCGTGGGTGGGGCCGGTGGGGCGAGGCCCCCTACACGGACCTCATGGCCGCGACGGACAGCCTCGTGGCCCGCGACGACATCGACGGGGACCGCGTGGCCGCGATGGGAGGCAGCTTCGGCGGCTACATGGCGAACTGGATCGCCGGCCACACGGACCGCTTCACCGCGATCGTGACGCATGCGAGCCTGTGGGCGCTGGACCAGTTAGGCCCCACGACCGATGCCGCCTTCTACTGGGAGCGGGAGATGACGCCCGAAGCCCGGGAGGAGAACTCCCCGCACCACCACGTGGAGAAGATCAGCACGCCGATGCTCGTCATCCACGGGGACAAGGACTACCGGGTCCCGATCGGGGAGGGCCTGCGGCTCTGGTACGAGCTGCTGTCGAAGTCGCAGCTGCCGGCGGACGCGGACGGCCGGACACCACACCGGTTCCTCTACTTCCCCGACGAGAACCACTGGATCCTCAAGCCCCAGCACGCCCGGATCTGGTACGGCGTGGTCGAGGCGTTCCTTGCCTCGCACGTCCTGGGCGAGGAGCGCGAACTGCCCCCCGAGCTCGGCCTGTAGGTTCCGCGTGGTGGCAGCAGGGCCGGCCGGGGCCCATCGGCCGGCCCTGCTGCAGGGCGGGGCTCAGTAGAGTGGGGTGAATGACCGCGTCCTTCACCATCCGCCCCGCCCGCACCGCGGACGTCCCCGCCATCAAGGCGCTCGTCGAGCCGCTCGCCGAGGAGCGCATCCTGATGGCGAAGGAGACCGTCGCCTACTACGAGGGACTGCCCGAATTCCGCATCGCGGAGTCCGACGACGGTGAGGTGCTCGGGTGCGGGGCGCTGCACATCATGTGGGAGGACCTCGCCGAGGTGCGCACCCTGGCGACGTCGGCCGCCGCCCGCGGGCGGGGCGTGGGACACGCCCTCGTCGAGGAACTCCTGCAGGAGGCCCGCGGCTTCGGGGTGAGCCGGGTGTTCTGCCTGACCTTCGAGGTGGAGTTCTTCCGGCGCCACGGCTTCGAGGTCATGGCCGACCAGTCCGCCGTCGACCCCCAGATCTACTCCGAGCTCCTGCGGTCGCATGACGAGGGCGTCGCCGAGTTCCTCGACCTCGCTCGCGTCAAGCCCAACACCCTCGGCAACACCCGCATGATCCGGCAGCTGTAAGGGCGGTCGGCTGGCGTTCTGCCGACCGACGAGGATAAGGTAAGAGTGCTTAGCATTTCCTCGGGGATGCTGGCAGGCCACCGGAACCGGCGGCTGTACACCGAACTGAAGGAGGTCCGAATCATGGGACTGGATGACAAGATCGGGAACAAGGGCGAAGGCCTGGGCGGCAAGGTCAAGGAAGGCCTCGGCAAGGCCACCGGGAACGAGAACCTGGAGGCCGAGGGCCACAAGGACCAGGCGACGTCGAGCCTCAAGGATGCCGGCGAGAACGTCAAGGACGCCTTCAAGCGCGACTGATACGGCACAGGCCGACCCGCGCAGCGGGCGGCATGGCCACCTGAGGGAGGGCGCCCGGTTTCGGGCCCCTCCCTCAGGCGTTCGGCCCCCGGGACGGTCCACGGCTCAGGGCGGGCTATAGGCAGGGGCAGGAACGGGCGGTAACGTTTCCAGTGGCCGGGGCGGTCCACTGAAGACGGGCTGCAGGCTGTCAGAATGTCCGTCCCAGGCAAGGAGCAGCCGCCGTGAAGAAGCTCATCAATGACCCCAGGGCCGTGGTCGACGAATCCGTCGAAGGATTCGGCATCGCCCACGCAGACCTCGTGACCGTCCATCCGGACCCCCTCTTCATCACCCGCAGGGACGCCCCCGTCCAGGGCAAGGTGGGAATCGTCTCCGGGGGCGGAAGCGGCCACGAACCGCTCCACGCGGGCTTCGTGGGGCGGGGGATGCTCGACGCCGCGGTGCCGGGCGCCGTCTTCACCTCGCCGACACCGGACCAGATCATCCCCGCCACCATCGCCGTCGACGGCGGCGCGGGCGTCCTGCACATCATCAAGAACTACACCGGCGACGTCCTCAACTTCGAGACGGCGGGGGAGATGGCCGAGGCCGAGGGTGTCACCGTGCGCTCGGTGCTCGTGGACGACGACGTCGCCGTCGAGGACTCGCTGTACACCGCAGGGCGCCGCGGCGTCGGCGGGACGGTCTTCGTGGAGCGCATCGCCGGCGCCGCGGCCGAACGCGGCGACGACCTGGACGGCGTCGCGAACGTGGCGCAGCGCGTCGTGGACGGTGTCCGCTCGATGGGCGTAGCCCTCGCCGCCTGCACCGTCCCCCACGCCGGGGTCCCCAGCTTCGACCTCGCGGAGGACGAGATCGAGATCGGCATCGGCATCCACGGCGAGCCGGGCCGGCACCGGATCGCCATGGAGGACGCCGACGGCATCACGCAACGCCTCCTCGACCCCATCGTCGCGGACCTCAGGCTCACCTCCGGCGACCGCACGCTCGTCATGGTCAACGGCATGGGCGGAACGCCCGCCAGCGAGCTGTACATCGTGTTCCGGAAGGTCGCCCAGCTGCTCGAAGGCCTCGGCGTGAGGATCGAGCGGTCACTCGTGGGCAACTACATCACGGCCCTCGAGATGCAGGGGGCGTCGCTGACCATCCTGCGGGTCGACGACGAGATGCTCGACCTCTGGGACTCACCCGTCCACACTGCGGCCCTGCGCTGGGGGGTCTGAGGATGGCGAGCACCCTCGATACGCAGTGGGCCCTCCGGTGGATCCATGAGACGGCCCGCGTCGTCGCCGAGAACCGCGCCCTCCTGATCGACCTCGACCGCGCCATCGGCGACGCGGACCACGGCGAGAACCTCGACCGCGGCTTCAGCGCCGTCGTCGCGAAACTCGATGCGGGCGACGTGCCCGTCACGCCCGCGGCGGTCCTCAAGCAGGTCGCGATGACCCTGATGTCCACCGTCGGTGGAGCCGCGGGCCCGCTGTACGGCACGGCCTTCCTGCGCGCCGCGACCTCCCTCGGGGACGCCGGAGAGATCGACCCGCTGGCGGCCGCCGGCATGATCAGGGCCGCACGCGACGGCATCGTCGCACGTGGCAAGGCCGAGGTCGGGGACAAGACCATGGTCGATGCCTGGACACCCGCCACCGAGTCGGCCGAGACCGCCGCGCAGGCCGGGGCCACCGCCCCGGAAGTGCTCGCAGCAGCGGCCAATGCCGCCCATGCCGGAGCAGTGGGGACAGAGCCCCTGATCGCCCGCAAGGGCAGGGCGAGCTACCTCGGTGAGCGCAGCGCAGGCCACCAGGACCCTGGAGCGGTGTCGTCGGCCCTGATCCTGCAGGCGGCGGCGGAGACCGCCGGAGGAGTCGTCGCATGAGCGTCGGCCTGGTCATCGTCTCCCACAGCGCGAAGATCGCGGAAGGCGTCGTGGAGCTCGCAGCGCAGATGGCGCCCGACGTCGTGCTCGTCGCGGCCGGGGGAACCGGCGACGGCGCCGGCCCCGCCCGCATCGGCACGAGTTTCGACCTCGTGCAGGCCGGGATCGAGCGCGCCTCCGGCGGCGACGGCGTCGTGGTCCTCACCGACCTCGGCTCCGCCGTCATGACCGCGGAGATGGTTCTCGAGTTCCTCGATCCCGAGGCCCGGGAGTCCGTGCGGCTCGCTCAGGCGGCACTCGTGGAGGGAGCTGTTGCCGCGGCCGTCCAGGCCCAGGGCGGTTCCTCCCTCGACGAGGTGGTCCGCGCGGCCGAAGGCGCCGTCGTCTCCATCCGGCCCGAGGACCTGGAACCCTTCGTCTCCCACGCCGCAGCCGCACCCGGGCACGGTGATGCCGCTCCGGCATCCTCCTCGCAGGGCGCGCCCACCGTGAGTGGCTCCTGGACCCTGCCGAACCAGATGGGCCTGCATGCCCGCCCCGCTGCCGCGCTGGCGACGGGGCTCACGGAGCTGGACGTCGAGGTGACGGTCAACGGCGTCGACGGCAAATCGGTGATGCTCCTGATGAGTCTCGGACTGGGACAGGGGAAGACCGTCACCGTCGAAGCCAGCGGCCCGGATGCGCAGGCGGCGGTGGACTTCGTCGGGCAGGCGGTCGAATCGGGGTTCGGCGAGCCTTCCTGACCCGCTGCCGACCGCACGCGACTGCTAACCGGGCAGCCGGATCCCTCTTTCGGTCTCCTCCGCGAGCCCGTCCGCGAGCAGGCCGGCGAGGGCTCGTTCGAGTTGCTCGCCCGGTGCGCGCAGTCCGTGCAGGGTGCCGAGCGCAGCCGGTCGCCCGGCCGGTGCCGAGAGGGCCGTCGCCGGTCCGTCCATCCTCAGGTCCACGGGCGCCTCCATGAGCAGGGCCCGCGGCACCGGGTGATCGGCGTCCCGCAGGACGGCCACGATCGCGCCGCGCACCTGCCGGTCCGTCCCGGCCCAGGACTGGCCCTTCGGCACGTACTCGGGAGCCGGACGCCCCGCTGCCACCCAGGCGCATGCGTCCCGGACGGGGCAGGCATCGCACAGCGGCGCCCGGGCTGTGCAGATGACAGCACCCAGTTCCATCACCGCGGCATTCCAGCGGACGGACAGTGCATCGTCGGCAGGCAGGAGCGCGACGGCCCGCCTCATCTCGGCGGCCGTCAGCGCCGGAGCGGGCAGCGCGCTGCCTCCGAAGAGCCGTGCGTGGACCCGGCGGATATTGGTGTCGACGACGGTCTCCCGCCTGCCGAAGGCGAACGCCGCGACCGCAGCGGCCGTATAGGTGCCGACACCGGGCAGGGACAGGAGTTCGTCGTGCGTCGCCGGGACGGCGCCACCGTGGTCCGCGACGATGGCCGTCGCCGCGGCGTGGAGGCGCAGCGCGCGGCGCGGATACCCGAGGCGACCCCAGTGCCGGACGGCGGCGCCCGACGGTTCAGCGGCGAGCTGGGCGGGGGAGGGCCAGCGCTCGAGCCACTCACGCCAGACCGGCAGGACCCGCACCACGGGAGTCTGCTGCAGCATCACCTCGCTCACGAGGATGCCCCACGGCGAGCATGAAGGCTCCCTCCACGGCAGGTCACGCGCCGCCTCCCCGAACCAGTGCACCACGCGCTCGTGGAGGCTCTCCGGGGCCGGGGTGGCTCGGCCGGCAGCGCCGGCAGGGCGCGCGGGAGCGCCGGTGCTTCCGTTGCCGGGGTTCATGGGGTGCTCCTGGATCATAATCGTGAATACTCTATCCACCGGCGTGGTGGCAGGCGGAATGCACCGGCGCCTCCCTAGCATTGATGGATGGCATCGACGGGTGGTCACGGCACGCACAGGCAGGCAGGCGGCAGGCGGGGCCCCGGTCCCGCGGTATACCGTCGGCGCCGGTTGATGGTGACCATCCTGGCCCTCCTCGTCATCGCCGTGCTCGTGGCCGGAGGGATGGCCCTCGCAGGGATGCTCGGCCGAGACGCGGACGGTGGGGCCGTGGGCTCGTCCACGTCCCCAGCATCTGCGGGACCGGCCACAGGGGATCCTGCTCCGACACCCAGCCCTGCTCCGACGAGTACGGCATCACGCGCGACGCCGTCCGCCACGGCGTCGCCCAGCGCGACCCCGTCCGCCACGGCGTCGTCCACGGCGACGGCCCGACCCTCGTCCGACACCTGCGATTCCGCCGCAGTCACGGTCGCTGCGGAGACGGACAAGCAGAGCTACGGGCCCGCCGAGAACCCCGTCCTGTCCCTCGTGGTGCGCAACGGCGGAAGCGCGCCGTGCACCGTGAACGTCGGCACGTCCCAGATGGAGTTCGTCCTGACCAGTGCCGACGAACGCGTCTTCTCCTCGACGGACTGCCAGCAGGCGTCCCAGGACCTCGAGCGGACCATCGAGCCCGGCGGTGAGGAACGGGCGACCTTCGAATGGTCACGGGACCGCTCGGTGCCGGGATGCACCCTGGTGGACGAGGTGCCCGGCGCCGGCAGCTACACGCTCACCACGCGGCTCGGTGCCCGGAGCAGCACACCCGTGGAGTTCGAACTCCAATAGCTCGTTGCGAGGTGGCGGGCCCCCGCGGTCGCGCGCACCGGCGGGTGCTGCCGCCCGGCGCCCGGGCGGGCGGCCGCTGCTACATGAAGCGGTCGAGGAGACTCGTCTCTGCGATCCGCGAGAGGCCCTCGCGGACGGTCCGTGCGCGCTGCTCGCCGATGCCGTCCACGGCCATGAGGTCCTCGATGTTCGCGGCCATGAGGTTCTGCAGTCCGTCGAAATGGTCCACGAGGCGGTTCGCCACGGCCGGCGGTACGGCCTTGATGCCGGAGAGCAGCCGGTAGCCCTTCGGCTGGATGACGGCCTCGAGCGAGTCGATCGAGGGGTTGAAGCCCAGCACGCTCGCGATGGTGCCGAGGTCGATCAGGTCCGTCGAGCTGAAGCCCTGCAGGGTGGCGACCCGTTCCTCGACCGGCGCCGTGCTGGAGCCGAGGTCCATGTAGTCGCGCAGCACCATCTCGCTGCCCGGTCCGAGGCCCGTGGTCAGTTCCTCCACCTGCAGGGAGAGGAGGCGGCCGTCGACGCCGAGTTCGAGCACGTACTGCGAGATCTCCTCCGAGATCCGTCGCACCATCTCCTGGCGCTGCAGGGTGACGGCGACATCGCGCACGGTGACCATCGCCTCGATCTCGAGTGCGGAGAGTGAGTTCGTGACCTGGTCGAGCCGCGCACGGTAGCGCTCGAGGGTGGCCAGTGCCTGGTTGGCACGGGCGAGGACCGGCTCGGAGCCCTCGAGGACATGGCGGATGCCGTCGATATAGAGGGCGATGATCTGCATGGACTGGCTGACGCTGATCACGGGGAGGCCGGTCTGCTTGGCCACGCGCTCCGCCGTGCGGTGGCGCGTACCGGATTCCTGCGTCTCGATGGTGTGGTCGGGCACGAGCTGGACGGCTGCGCGGAGGATCCGGCTCGCATCCTTGTCACAGACGATGGCGCCGTCCATCTTCGCCAGTTCGCGCAGGCGCGTCGGGGAGAACTCGATGCCGATGTCGAAGCCGCCGGAGCAGATCGAGTCCACGGTGCGATCGAAGCCGAGGACGATCAGCGCTCCGGTCCGTCCCCTCAGGATTCGCTCAAGACCGTCACGCAGGTGGGTTCCAGGGGCTACTCTGGCGAGGGTGGCTTTGAGCGAGTCCTCCGGACTACGAACCATGGGCCTATCCTTTCACCGCCCGCGCTGTCGAAGGCCCGGCGCAGTCGGGCTGCCGCCGTCGAACCATCGACGGCGGGCAGTGGCTACGGGTGTACCCGCGCAGCCGAACTAATACTACTGGCGCGCGCGAATTCCTCCATACCGGGCGCTGTAACAGATCCGTGACACCCTGCCCGCACGGACCGCCCCGAGACCGGTGCGGCACCGGCGGGTCCGCTCCTCCCGCCGGCGGCTGCGGCCTAGAAGAGGAGTGCCAGCGCTTCCGCGAGGGTCGACACTTCGCGGACCGAGAAGCCCTTCGGGACGGGGCCCGTGCCGCCGGGCGACGCGGGGACGATCGCATGGGTGAAGCCGAGCCGCTCCGCCTCCTGGATGCGGCGGCCGATACCGGGGACAGGGCGCACCTCCCCCGCGAGGCCCACCTCCCCGAAGGCGATGAGCCGGGCCGGCAGGGGGTGGTCCGTCTTCGCGGACGCGATGGCCAGGGCGACGGCGAGGTCCGTGGCCGGTTCGGTCAGCCGGACGCCGCCCACCGTGGCCACGTAGCTGTCGTCCTTGTGCAGGCTGACGGATGCGCGGCTCTGCAGCACGGCCAGCAGCATGGCGACGCGCGAGCTGTCGAGGCCACTCGTGGCGCGCCGGGGCTGCGCGTTGGGGGATTCGGCGAGCAGCGCCTGCACCTCGGCGAGGAGGGGACGGCGCCCCTCGAGGGTCACCGTGATGCACGTGCCGGACACCGGGTCCTTGGTCCGCGACACGAAGAGTCCGCTGGGGTCGGCGAGTCCCTCGATCCCGCCGTCCGTCAGGTCGAAGCAGCCGACCTCGTCCGTGGGGCCGTAGCGGTTCTTCACGGCCCGCAGGAGTCGCAGGCGCGAGTGGCGCTCGCCCTCGAACTGGCAGACGACGTCGACGAGGTGCTCGAGGAGCCTCGGGCCGGCGATCGAACCGTCCTTGGTGACGTGGCCGACGAGCAGGGTGGTCATCCCCCTCGCCTTCGCGGCCCCGATGATCGACGCTGCGACCTCGCGTACCTGCGTGACCCCGCCGGCGCTGCCGTCCACCGCGGCGCTGCTGAGGGTCTGCACGGAGTCGACGATCAGCAGGGCCGGGTCGATCTTCTCCACCTGGCCGAGGGCCTGGCCGAGGTCCGTCTCCGCGCTGAGGTACAGCGAGTCGGCGACGGCGTCGATCCGGTCCGCCCGGAGCTTCACCTGTGCCGCGGACTCCTCACCCGTGACATAGAGGACGTCCTTGCCCAGCCGGGCGACGCGCGCGGCGACGTCGAGCAGGAGCGTGGACTTGCCGACGCCGGGCTCCCCGGCGAGCAGGATGACGGCGCCCGGCACCAGCCCTCCGCCGAGCACGCGGTCGAGTTCGTCGATCTTCGTCGGCTGGAACCCGGACAGCGTGGCGTCGACCTCGGCGATCCTTCGCGCGGGCGTGGTCACCGCCGTCGCGGCCGTCGTGCGCGCGACGACCTGCCCCGTCTCCTCGACGCTTCCCCAGGCCTGGCACTCGCCGCAGCGGCCCACCCACTTCGCCGTCGTCCACCCGCATTCCGCGCAGCGGTAACCGGGGGTGTTGCCGCGGCTCGCGCGGGCGGCAGGGGAGGTCTTGGTGGCCATGGTTTCAGGCTACCGGCGGCCACCGACAGACACGGCCAGGCGTTCCCGCGGTGTGCAGGGTGCGTGCCTGCGGTCAGAGCCGGGGGAGGTAGTCGGCGGCGTCCTCGTGCGAGAGGCCGGTGGCCTCGAGCAGGTCCACGACGAGCGGGCGCAGGAGCAGGACGAGCCCTTCCCCCTCGAGGCGGCTGATCCTGAGGGTCGCGGGATGGAGGTCGGTCGCCACCGCCGCGAGGTCGTTGCGGGCCTCGCGGAGGTTGAGGCGGCGCTCCGCGGAGTCACTTGCCGACAGGGCTCGGCTGAGCACGTCGACGGCGTCGGCCGTGTCCTCGAGCGACTGGCCGAGGCTCTCGATCGCCTCGTCGGTCAGCGCCGCATGGTTGATGGCGGACGCCAGGCGACGCGAGAACACGCGGCTGTTGCGGATGGCGAGGTCGATCGAGTCGATGGCGCTCCGCAGGGACCCGAGCTCGTCGCGGTGGCGCCGGTAGGCCGGGGAGATGCGGGCGACCTCCTGGGCGGCCTTCATGCTGCCCGTCAGGCCGTCGAGCATGGACTGGGAGTTCCGTGCCCGGACGAGCGCGTGCCAGGCCAGGGTGGAATCGCTCTGCCGGAGGGCGGAGGCACTGTCCCGAAGAACGCCGGAGAGCTCCTCCAGGAGTCCCCGCACGTTCGTCTTCGGCTCGCGGCGCGGATCCCGCGGCAGCAGCATGGTGATCACGAGTGCGAACAGGCCGCCCACGATGGCGTCGACGCTGCGCGTGAACGGTCCGCCCTCCGGCGCCGGGAGCAGCACCACGAGCAGCGACTGCAGCCCGAGCTGCGTGGTGAAGATGGTCCCGCTGTCCAGGAACCGGGCCAGCAGGATCGAGATGAACAGCACGACGGCGGCCTGCCAGAGCCCGGTGCCGAAGAACGTGAGGAGGAGATCACCGACCGAGATCCCGAGGGTGCAGCCGATCGCCACCTCGAGGACGCGCCGGAGCCGCGGATCCCGCGAGAAGCCCAGCGAGATCATCGACGACGTCGCGGCGAACAGCGGGCCGTTGTGGCCGAGCACTTCCTCCGCGAAGGCGTAGGCACCTACGGCGCAGACCGTCATCTGGAGGGCGGTGACCACAGAGTTGGAGCTGCGCTTCAGGCCGATCCGCGAGCGCTTGCGCAGGAACGCGAGGGTGGCGGAGATTCCCTGGCGCGGCGGCATGCATCCAGTCTAGGAGGTGCGCAGGAAGGAGACTTCCGTCTCATCGGCCCGAGCGAACCGGCCGCACCGGGCAATGGACCTGCGCTGTTCACCTTCCGTTCATATGGCTTGGCCAGTCTCTTTACCTGCACTGCCTAGCTTCGAGGATGTACAAGAACGCGTACATCTCTACCGAGTGCCACTCGTGCACCGATGAATACATCCCTGGAAGGGGCAAAATCTAGTGAAGGCTCTTCGCTTTGGCCGCGCTGCGGCAGTTATCTCCGTAGCCGCGCTGGCGCTGACCGCATGTGGTTCCGACAACGCCACCGGCGAGCCCGCCGCAGAGGGACCCGCGTCCTCGGCCGCGGCCTCCGCGGTGACGGGAACCCTGACCGGTATCGGCGCCTCCTCGCAGAACTCTGCGATGGAAGCCTGGAAGACCGGATTCGAGTCCCTCAACCAGGACGCGATGATTCAGTACTCCCCGGACGGATCGGGTGCCGGGCGCAAGGCCTTCCTGAGCGGCGGTGCGCAGTTCGCCGGCTCGGACGCCCACCTCAAGGACGAAGAGATGACCCAGGCCGTCGAGGTCTGCGGACCGGACGGGGCCCTGAACATCCCGGCCTACATCTCGCCCATCGCGATCGCGTTCAATCTCGGCGACGTCACGGAGCTGAACCTCGACGCCCCGACCATCGCGAAGATCTTCAAGAAGGAGATCACCACCTGGAGCGATCCCGCGATCGCCGCCCAGAACGAGGGCGTCGAGCTCCCCGACACCCCGATCACCGTCGTGCACCGCTCCGACGAGTCCGGGACCACCGAGAACTTCGTCGACTACCTCGCCGCTGCGGCTCCCGCGGACTGGACCTACGAGGTCGCGGGCGCCTGGCCTGCCGAGCTGCAGTCCGAGAACGCCAAGGGCACCTCGGGTGTCGTCCAGACCGTCACCTCGACCGACGGCGCCATCACCTACGCCGACGCCTCGGCCGTGGGAGACCTCGGCAAGGCCAAGGTCAAGGTCGGCGAGGAGTACACCGAGATCAGCTCCGACGCCGCAGCCAAGGCCGTCGAGGTCGCCACCCCGGTCGAGGGCCGCCCCGACCTGGACATGTCCCTCGAGCTCGAGCGTGACACCACCGAGTCCGGCGCCTACCCCGTCGTCCTGGTCAGCTACCACGTGTACTGCACCACCTACGACAGCCAGGAGACCGTCGACCTCGTGAAGGCGTTCGGCTCCTACGTGGTCAGCGAGGACGGCCAGGCGGAAGCCGAGGCATCCGCCGGCAATGCTCCGCTGTCCGAGTCGCTCCGCGAGAAGGCCCAGACGGCCATCGACTCCATCAAGGTCGCCTCCTAGCGACGGCCCTCCGGTCCCGTCTGGTCTAATGGAGACCGGACGGGACCGTCCGCCGTTTACGGCTGGAATCCGCAGTGACCTTCCCTTCTCGGCCCGGCACCCGGGCCGGCACTGCACCTGAAATCGACCGCCTGGAAGGCAAAGACGTGTCAACCAACTCGCTGAAAGCGTCGACAGATCGAGGCCGCGCAGGCGACAAGATCTTCTCCGGAATCTCCCTCACCGCGGGTGTCCTGATCCTGGCAGTGCTCTTCAGCGTCGCAGTGTTCCTGCTCGTGCAGGCTGCGCCCACCTTCACCGCCGATCCCACCGAGGTCACCGGCGGCAACGGGTTCACCGCCTACATCCTGCCGATCGTCATCGGCACCGTCGTCGCCGCCGCGATCGCCCTGCTGATCGCGACGCCGGTCGGCATCGCCGTCGCCCTCTTCATCTCGCACTACGCTCCCCGCCGGTTCGCACGGGCCTTCGGCTACGTGATCGACCTGCTCGCGGCCATCCCGTCCGTCATCTACGGCGCGTGGGGCTACATCGTCCTCGCCCCCCAGCTCGCGAAGGCCTACACCTGGCTCGCCGAGAACCTGGGCTGGATCCCGATCTTCGCCGGACCCGCCAGCCAGACCGGCAAGACGATGCTCACCGCGGGTATCGTCCTCGCCGTCATGGTCATCCCCATCATCACCTCGCTCAGCAGGGAGATCTTCCTGCAGACCCCCAATCTCCACGAGGAGGCGGCGCTCGCCATGGGCGCCACCCGGTGGGAGATGGTCCGCATGGCGGTGCTGCCCTTCGCCCGCCCCGGGATCATCAGCGCGACCATGCTCGGCCTCGGGCGCGCACTGGGCGAGACCATGGCCGTGGCCCTCGTCCTGTCGCCGGGTGCGCTCGTCGCAAGCCTCGTGAAGTCGGGCAACCAGACCATCGCAGCCGAGATCGCCCTGAACTTCCCGGAGGCCTTCGGCCTGCGGCTCAACGAACTGATCGCCGCGGGCCTCGTGCTCTTCGTCATCACGCTGATCGTCAACATGATCGCCCGCTTCATCATCACCCGGCACAAAGAATTCTCGGGAGCTAACTAATGGCAGCGAACCAGACGCTCCAGCGTCGCCAGTCCCAGCTCACGCGCGGGCACCTCCCCTCGTACGCCGTGTGGGTCGTCCTCGCGGCCTCCGTCATCCTCGGAGCGGCGCTCGCGTCCCTGATCGGCTTCAGCGTCGTCGGGTGGGCGATCATCTCCGCGATCGTCTTCGTCCTCGCCGCGACACTCGTCACCGCCGTCGCCGAAGGGGAGAGGAAGGCCAAGGACCGGCTCGTCACGTTCCTCGTGTACGGCGCCTTCCTGATCGCCCTGCTCCCGCTGGTCTCGGTCATCTGGACCGTGCTGGAGCGCGGCGTGCCGGGCCTCAGCTACAACTTCCTCTTCACCTCGATGAACGGCGTGACCGGCGCCGTGGACAACCAGGCCATCGAGAACGGCACCCCCGTCCTGGGCGGGGCGTACCACGCAGTGCTCGGCACGCTCCAGATCACGCTCTGGGCCACGCTGATCTCGGTGCCGATAGGCCTGCTCACCGCGATCTACCTGGTCGAGTACGGCTCGGGCAAGACCCTCACCAAGGCCATCACGTTCTTCGTGGACGTCATGACGGGCATCCCCTCGATCGTTGCCGGCCTCTTCGCCGCGGCCCTGTTCTCGCTCCTGTTCGGACCGGGAACCCGCACGGGATTCGTGGCCGCCGTCGCCCTCTCCGTCCTCATGATCCCCGTGGTGGTGCGTTCCACCGAGGAGATGCTGAAGATCGTGCCGAACGAGCTCCGCGAGGCGTCCTACGCACTGGGCGTGCGTAAATGGCGCACCATCACCAACGTGGTCATCCCGACGGCGATCTCCGGTATCGCCTCTGGCGTAACCCTCTCGATCGCCCGCGTCATCGGCGAGACCGCGCCTATTCTGGTGACGGCAGGGTTCGCGAGCTCCATCAACTGGAACGTCTTCAGTGGCTGGATGAGCACGCTGCCCACCTTCATCTACTACCAGATCCTCACCCCGACGTCCCCGACGTCGCCGGATCCGAGTACCCAGCGCGCCTGGGCCGCAGCGCTCCTGCTGATCCTCATGGTGATGCTGCTGAACCTGGTGGCCCGCTTCGTCGCCCGCATCTTCGCCCCCAAGACCAGCCGCTGACCACGCGCGGTAACTACCGATAAGGAAGCAATGTCCAAGCGAATCGACGTCAAGGACCTGAACGTCTACTACAGCAAGTTCCTTGCCGTGGAGGACGTCAACATCAACATCGAAGCCCGCTCGGTGACGGCGTTCATCGGTCCCTCGGGCTGCGGCAAGTCGACGTTCCTCCGCACCCTCAACCGCATGCACGAGGTCATTCCCGGCGCGCGCGTCGAGGGAGAGGTGCTGCTCGACGGCGACAACCTGTACGACACCGCCGTGGACCCCGTGACCGTGCGCGGCCAGATCGGCATGGTCTTCCAGCGGCCCAACCCGTTCCCGACGATGTCCATCCGCGACAACGTGCTGGCCGGCGTGAAACTCAACAACAAGCGCATGAGCAAGTCCGACGCCGATGCGCTCGTCGAGAAGTCCCTGCAGGGCGCCAACCTCTGGAACGAGGTGAAGGACCGCCTGGGACGCCCGGGATCGGGTCTCTCCGGCGGGCAGCAGCAGCGCCTGTGCATCGCCCGCGCCATCGCCGTATCGCCGCAGGTGATCCTGATGGACGAGCCGTGCTCCGCCCTGGACCCCATCTCCACGCTGGCCATCGAGGACCTCATCAACGAGCTCAAGGCCGAGTACACCGTGGTGATCGTGACGCACAACATGCAGCAGGCGGCGCGCGTCTCGGACAAGACGGCGTTCTTCAACATCGCGGGTACGGGCAAGCCGGGCAAGCTCATCGAATACGGCGACACCACGACCATCTTCAACAAGCCCGCCGTGAAGGCGACAGAGGACTACGTCTCGGGTCGCTTCGGATAGATCCGGTACTGATGACCTGATGACGACGGCGGCTCCCGAGGGGGCCGCCGTCGTCGTTCCAGCTGGAGGACGCGTGCACCGGTGCCGTGCGCCGGCTCCGGCGGGATGGAGCCGCAATGCGTGAAGTGGCGGCTACAGGAGCGGGCTCAGCGCCAGGAAGAACACCGCACCCATGAGCGCCGTCACCGGCGCCGTCCCGAGCCAGATCGCGACGATCCGCGCCACGCGCGGCCGCTGGACGGAGGCGAAGCGCTGGTTGGCGCCGGCCCCGACGATCGCGGACGTCATGGTGTGGGTGCTCGAGAGCGGGAAGTGCAGTGATATGGCGCCGATGAACAGCATCGCCGAGCTCACGCCCTGGGCCGTCATGCCACGCAGCGGATCGATGTGCACCAGCCTGTTGCCGAGCGTGTGCGTGATGCGCCACCCGCCGAAGAGCGAACCGGCCGTCAGCAGCACGGCGGCGAAGAGCTGGACCCACAGGGGCATGTCGGAGCCGGTCGCGTAGCCCGAGCCGACCAGGGCGAGCAGCATGACCGCCATGGTGCGCTGGCCGTCCTGGAGCCCGTGCCCGAGGGCGAATGCGCCCGCGAGGACCGACTGCGCCATGCGGTTCCCGCGGTTGACCTTCGCCGGCGAGCCGTGGCGCAGCAGCCAGGTGGCGGGGAAGACGGCGGCGTACGCCAGGAGGTAGGCCACGACCGGTGAGAGCACGAGGGGCAGCACGATCTGCAGCAGCACGGTCTCCCCGGCGCCGCTCATGGCCGGGCCGTTGGTCAGTTGCGAGGCTCCGCCGGCTCCGATGATGCCGCCGAGCAGCGCGTGGGTGGACGAC
This sequence comes from Arthrobacter sp. NPDC092385, assembly GCF_044755105.1. Lineage (NCBI taxonomy): Bacteria > Bacillati > Actinomycetota > Actinomycetes > Micrococcales > Micrococcaceae > Arthrobacter > Arthrobacter sp. NPDC092385. Next base: position 26,526 of record NZ_JBIVQL010000005.1, on the reverse strand, counting down.
GACGGCTTGCCGCGGTACCAGGTGACGAGGCCCCAGATGCACGCCGACAGCAGGGCTGCCGTGAGGATCCCGAGGCCCGTCGAGCCGGGAGGCAGGCCGATCCCGGCGTCCGTGAAGAACAATGCCAGCGAGGTGCTGAGCAGTGCCCCGACGAGGTTGAAGAGCGCCGCGAGCAGGACGGCGACGGTCGGGGTCAGCGCCCGCGTCCGCACCGCGGTGGCGACCGAGTTCGAGACGTCGTGGAAGCCGTTGAGGAAGGCGAAGCCGCCGGCGGCGACGATCACCACACCGAGGAGGAGGGGCTCCACCTACGATTCCTTGACGAGGATGCTGCCCACCTGGGTGGCGACCCGCCGGATGTCCTTGGTGACGTCGACCAGCTGGTTCGCCACGTCGCGGTGCCGCGCGTACACGAGGGGCTTGTGGTCGTTGAGGAGCTCGGCGCACCAGCTGCGGTGCGTCCGCTCGGCCCGCCGGGCCAGGCGGAGGATCTCGATCCAGTACTCCTCGAGGTCCTCCATGGAGTTGAGCCTCTGCATGGCGACGGCGGTGAGCTCGGCCTGCCGGTTGATCACCTCGAGCTGGTCGGCGGCCCGCTGGCTCAGCTTGCTCAGCTTGTACAGCGCGATGAGCTCCCCGGCGCCGTCGAGCTTCTCGATGGCCTCGTTGAGCAGGCGCGACAGCACGTAGAGGTCCTCGCGCGGGAGCGGGTTGATGAAGGACGTGCGCATGGAGGTCAGGAGCGCGAAGTGCAGATCGGTCGACGCCGATTCGTGCTGGTGCAGTTCCTCGGAGAGGCGGTCGTACTCCTGCGTGGATGCGCCGAGGATCGCGGACATCGTCCCGACGCCGAGCACGAGCTGCCGTGCCATGCGGGAGAGCAGTTCCAGCCCAGCGTTCTCCTGAGGAAAGAGGCGTAGTTTCACGGAGTCTTCCTCGGAGGATATGGAGGTGTCAGCGCTCCGGCGGGAGCCGCGCTGTGTTCAGGAGGGCAAAGTAGTGGCGTCGAACCGGGAGCGCCTCTCGGCGGAAGGCCGCTCGGAGCGGCTGAGTGTTGAAGCCCGGGGGTTCCACGGTCCGACGCCGATTTAAGTCTTGCCCTTCCCGGAGCCGCTGTCAACATCGGCGCCGGCGGGCTGGTCAGTCGAGTTCTCCGCGCCGCCAGGACGCCGCGGCGTGCTCCAGGTCTTCGGCGGTCTTGATCAGCTGGTGCGAATTGCGCGTCAGCTTCGAGGCATGGGGGCCGTTGGCGAGTTCGGCGTCGTCGGCGTGATTGGCCTGTCCGAGCGCGACGACGCGGCAGAACGCGGCGAACCGTTCGAGGGCGACGTCGAAGTCCCCCTCGAAGGCGCCGGACAGGATGGTGTCGGCCATCGTGGTCATCTCGGTGGCTCCCGGCGGCTCGGCCACCCCGGCCACGACCTTCGACACCTGGGCAACCTCCTTCCCGGAGGCGAAGTAGGCGGCGATGCGATCCGGGTTCTGCTGGGTCGCTGCCCTGAGCGCGTACAGGCGCCAGAGGGCTCCGGGCAGCGAGCGCGCGGGGCTCTCGGCCCACATCTCCGCGATCGCCTCGAGGCCTTGCTGGTCGGCGAGTTCGACGAGGCGGCGGGTCACGTCCGGGTCCTCCGCGTCACGCCCGTGGTGCACCAGGGCATGCGCTGCCATGTGGGCGGCCTCGGACACGCGTGAGGGATCGACCCCGCCCGCGAAGACCTCGAAGTCCGCAGGAGCGAAGGGCTTCGGCTTGTGGGGCCGCGGGCTGTTGTTCGTGTAGTCGCCGTCCATGGAACGAGGATACTCCTGCGGAATTCAGGCCCGAAGGCGCGGCCCGGGGCCAGTCCTCGGAGCGGGAGTGATTGCGATAAAGTAAGCGGGTCATCGCTCCATGGCAACGGATCCACGGGTTCGCTGCGGGTGCGGTGTGGCGGGCCCTTAGCTCAGTTGGCTAGAGCAACGGACTTTTAATCCGTGGGTCGAGGGTTCGAGCCCCTCAGGGCCCACCAGGCGAAGAAGGACCCCGGGATGTCCCGGGGTCCTTTTTCGTCCGGAGGCCTAGGCGGAGACCTCGTGGACGACGAAGGCCGTGAGGAAGCCGAGGGCGGCGATGAGCCCGGTCAGCATGTGCTGCTTCTCGAAGGCCTCGGGGATCATGGTGTCCGCCACCATCGCGAGGATCGCGCCGGCGGCGATCGCCGTGATGATCGCGACCGTGACGCCGGAGGCCCCTGCCAGCAGGGAGTACCCCGCGAGGGCCGCGAGGCCCGAGACGAGCGCGATCCCGCCCCACAGACCGAACACGTAGCGCGAGCTGCGCCCCGCGTTCTTCATGCCCGCGGTGCTCGAGAGCCCTTCGGGGACGTTCGAGATGCAGATCGCGACGAGGACGGCCGGGTTGACCGCCCCGCCCGCCACGAGTCCGAGACCGAGGACCACCGATTCCGGGATGCCGTCGAGCAGTGCTCCGAGCGCGATCGCGTTGCCGCTGCCGGCGTCGTCGGACTCCGACGGCTGCTGGGCGCCGGACCGCTTGCGGTGCTGTGCGCCCTGGCGTGCGAGGACCGCGTTCGCGCCGACGTACGTGACGGCCCCGACGAGGAAACCGAGCGCCGTCGGGGCGAGCCCTCCGCTCTCCTGTGCCTCGGCGACGAGTTCGAAGGCGAGTGCCGAGATGAGGACCCCTGCGCCGAAGGCCATCACGAAGGATACGGTGCGGGGCGGCACCTTCCATCGCCAGGCGATGGCGGAGCCGAGGAGCAGGGCACCTCCGGCGATCGCCCCCCAACCGAATGCCTGCAGCCACAGCGGCACGGACAACTCCTTCCCGGTGCCTGAGGGCACGACGACGAAAAAAACCTGGCCCAGCCTGTCACAGGACTCCTGCCGGCGGCAGGGCGTGCTCAGGGCGAAGTGGGGATTGACGGGCAGCCGCCGCTCGTCTGGACTTGTACGAGGAACTACTCGACGGCTGGAACAGGGCGCCGGAGGCGCACCACGGCCGAGCAGGGAGGGAATCCATGGACGCTGTCGGCACCGCGGGAAGCCTGGTCGCCTGTCTCGTCATGATGGGCGCCGCCGCGCTGGCGGGCTGGCGTATCGACGAGGCGTCCCGCCGCAGGGGAGGTGCGGACGACTACTTCTGGATCGCGTTCGGGGGAGCCGCCGTCATCGCGGGAGCGGGGTCCGTCGCAGCGTTGCCCGGTGGGCCGGGCATCGTCCTGGCGCTGGTGGTGGGCCTGGTCTCCTCGGCCGCAGCCGTCGGCTGGGCCTGGTGGCGCCATGGCCGGCGGAGCCGGGCGGTCGCGGAGTCCTTGCGAGAGGCGGTGTGGGCGGACCTGCGCCGGCGGCACGACGAGGTCATCCGGCGGTGGGCGGACTACGAACTCGATCCCTGGAAGGCGATCCGCTACCCGGCCATGCACGACTCCGGGCAGCCCGAGGGCCGAGCCGTCGTCCGTGCCCTGCGCGCGGCGGCCGAAAGCGGCACGGGCGCCCACTCCTCCGGGGAGGAACCGGCTGATCCGGTGCGGTATGCCGAAGCCGTGGCCGGTCTCGAACAGGCATTCGAGAGAGCCGAGCAGCGTGTCGGAGCCTGCCGGGAGGGGTCGGGGGCTCGGCACCGGGGGGTTCCTGTCGACCTTCAATCGTTACCTCCGAGCCGGTTGCAGGGCACCTTGCGCGGCTAGGGTTAAGTTACCGAAGCGAACCACTGTGGTCGCCGGCCGTCTCCTGGACGGGACGGCACGCGAACCGGGAGAGGGGGAACCATGCGCGTCCTGGCGCAATGCTCGGCCGCAGTGCTGGCCGTCTCCCTTCTTCTCGCCCCTGCGCCGGCCGCGCTCGCCCGTCCCGCGGAGGAGAGCCGGACCGTGCTTCCGGATGGCGGGCAGGGCCAGCAGGGTGTCCGGTTCGCCACCTTCAACGCAAGCCTCAATCGCCAGGCCCCCGGCGACCTCGTGCGGGACCTCGGCACGCCGAACGACGCCCAGGCGCGTGCGATCGCCGAGGTGGTGCAGATCAACCGGCCCGACGTCGTCCTCCTCAACGAGTTCGACTACGTGCCCGGCAACAGGGCCGCCGACCTGTTCAACCGGAACTACCTCCAGGTCGGCCAGAACCGGCAGGACCCGGTGGACTACCCGTACGTCTACACCGCTCCGTCCAATACGGGAGTTCCGAGCGGTTTCGACCTCGACAACGACGGCGGGACCGGCGGCGCGGGCGACGCCCTCGGCTTCGGCACGTTCGAGGGCCAGTACGGCATGGTCATCTACTCCCGGTACCCCATCCAGACGGAGTCCGTGCGCACCTTCCAGGACTTCCTGTGGAAGGACATGCCCGGGGCGCTGCTGCCCGACAACCCGGCCACGGATACGCCGGGGGACTGGTACTCATCGGCCGAACTCGCCGTGCTGCCCCTGTCCAGCAAGTCCCACTGGGACATCCCGGTCGTGGTCGGCGGCAGGACGGTCCACGTGCTCGCAAGCCATCCCACGCCTCCTGTGTTCGACGGCGAGGAGGACCGCAACGGCAAGCGCAACAGCGACGAGATCCGGTTCTGGTCCGACTACGTGACCGGCGGAGCGGGCGCGGCCTACATCTACGACGACCGCAGGGTGGCAGGAGGCCTTCCGCGCGGGGAGCGCTTCGTCATCATGGGGGACCAGAACAGCGACCCGCTCGACGGCGACTCGCTGCCGGGGTCCATCGACCAGCTGCTCCGGAACAGACTGATCCAGGATCCGTTGCCGTCCTCGAACGGCGCCACCGAGGCGTCCGCGCTGCAGGGCGGCGCGAATGCCGACCACCGCGGAGACCCGCAGTTCGACACGGCGGACTTCGAGGACCGCAGTGCCGGCAACATCCGCGCCGACTACGTGCTCCCGTCACGCAGCCTGCGTGTCTCCGGCTCCGGCGTCTTCTGGCCCCGGGTGGGCACGCCCGGTTCGGAGCTGACCGGCATCTTCCCCTTCCCCACGAGCGACCACCGCCTGGTCTACGTGGACGTCACCGTGAACGGCGCCCGGCAGCGCTAGGCCCGGTCCGGGCTGGATGGGCTCGGAAGATCCTTGTCGGCGCACGACGGCCGGGTGTACGGTCAAGGGCATGAGGACGATCCTTTTTCAGTAGTCGAGCGGGCTCCGGCCACGCTCTACGCCACTTGTCGATGACACCACTCCAAGGGCGCCCACTGATTCTGTCCGGTCCTCCGGCACCCGCAGCTCGACCCGCGCACGGTGCCGCTCTGTCCGAGCCGTCCCGTGGGCGCACGCACCAGGAAGGAACACCATGACCAGCACGCCCCAGAACAAGCAGTCCCAGGCGGATCAGCAGGAGACCCCGAGCACCGAGGGGACGGTGAAGGGTCCCGCTCCCCGGAAGCTGCAGGACGATCCGCGCGCACAGCTCGCCCTCGCGAGGAAGAACCAGGCGGCCAAGCCGACGACGGCGACAGGTGCCGGCCACGCGAAGGCAGCCCATGAGAGCAGCAAGCAGGGGAAGAAGGAGAAGAAGGTGCGCTGGTAGGCACCGGCTGGGCCTCTGCTGCGGCCCGACCAGCCGCTTAAATGGAGCTGGCTCCGAGTTCTGCGTATGGGGGAATCGCAGAAATCGGAGCCAGCGATCTAAGTATACTTCGACACCAGACCGAAAAGTCCAATCGAAAGGTGATGATGGCCGTCACAGCCAAAGCCTTCCAGTTGTGGCGCTCCCAGATCGCTCCGCAGGAGACGGTGTCCGATGCCTGCCGCTCAGCCGGCATCAAGCGTTCGACCCTCGCCCAGCAGCTCGTGCGGGGCAAGGTGTCGGTCTCCACCGTCGTCGCCATAGCCCGCGGGTACGGCGTCCCACCGGTGGATGCGCTTGCCGTCTTCGACGGTTACGAGGACCTTCCCGCCGGAACGAGGCGGCCGACGGACGCTGAACTCGTCAGCCAGGTCTCCCACATCGACATCCTTCGCCTCCTCGTGGCGCGCAGTGAGGACAGGGAGATCATCGGAGCCGACCTGCAGCAGGACCTCGCCCCCTTCCCCCACCGGAACTCCGTCCGAGCCTGGATCGAGGCCATCGATCCGGGTGACCTCCGCCAGCAACTCGCCACGAGCACGGGAGTTGCCCGGCAGAACCTCTCGGCCCAGCTCACGGCAGGGCGGCTCGCTCCCGAGATCGCCGTGCAGGCAGCCCGTATCGCGGGGGTCTCCCTGACCAGCGGGCTCGTGGTGACCGGGCTGCTCACCCCGGAGGAGGGCGGGTGGCCCGAGGACGGGCGCGCCCGCGCGCTCTGCGCCCTGAGCGACCTCGATCTCGTCTTCCTGGCCCGTGACCGGCTCGACGTCCTCGGCAAGCAGATCCGGCGGGCGGAGCTCGACGACGGCAAGGACCGCCTGATGTGGGAGAACCTCGGATGACGGTCGCGGCCATCCAGTGGATCGCGCTCGTCCTGTGTGCGCTCGGAGCTGCGGTGCGAGTACCCGGTGCGCGGAGGGGGCAGGGGCGGACGGTCTTCCTGGCCCTCGTGCTGCTCACCGTTGCGGTCGGACTCTCGCTGGCACCGATCTACGAGGCCGCGGACGCCCTCCTGGGCGGAGCGAACATCGCGAACCTGCTTCTTCGGTTGACGCTCTACGCCGTCTTCGTGCTGCTCGGGATCCGGATGGCCGCAGCCTTCCGATCGCCCCTGGCACGCCGCCTGATCGTGGGGCCCTTCGGTCTGGCGATCCTCGGCCTGACCGTCGCCGCGACCCTCTACTTCTTCATCGCCAGTGAACTGGGGGGCAGTTCGACGGGCCTGGCCGATTTCGAGGACCAGGACACGGTGCAGCAGTACGCAGCCGTAGGCCGTATCTACCCCGGGTACGTAGCGGCGTGCCTGGTGATTCCGGCGGTGGCCGCGATGGTGGACCGGCACGCGCGTGTCATCCACCGGGTGGCGTGCGCGTTCCTGGCGCTCGGATTCTCGCTCGTGGTGGTGTTCGTGCTGCTGAGGCTGACACCCCTGGAGCTGATGGTCTGGGACATCCTCCTGCCGTTCTCGGCGATCGTGCTGACGGTCCTGGGACTGTGCCTCATCTGGCTGAGCCACACCCTCGGCAGGAGGCGGAACAGCAAGTCCAACAAACTCGCCTAGCCGGACTGGTCCATCGAGTCCGGGCTACTGTGTCCGCTGTGCAGAAAAGTAACGCAATCGTGTCCTTTCCATATTCACGGTTTCATGTTGGTGTGCAAAAATAATGATTATGTAACTGCCGCTGTCCGTGGGGGGTCAGCGGATCGTTACCCGGCAGGTAGGTGTGTCCATTAGAACGGGTGGACCCACCTACCTGTTCTCAAGCGCAGGGGACGCCGAAAAGGGCACCACCCGCCACGTATGGACGGCGGATGGTGCCCTTTGTGGTGGTGCAGCCTACTCGGCGTCGTGGTCCGTCTCGATGATCCGGGCCAGGCCCTCCAGTGCGTCCGCCGCACCCTCGCCTTCTGCTCGCAGCACGATGACGTCGCCGTGCGATGCTCCGAGGCTCATGAGCGAGAGGATGCTCGAGGCGTCCATCGCCTCCTCCGCCGGCTCGCCGTCCATGGCGATGGTGACCTCGAGGGGCAGCTCACCTGCAGCCTCCGCGAAGATGGAGGCAGGGCGGGCGTGGAGTCCCACGCGACTCGCCACGGTTGCCTTGCGTTCTGCCATGATGTGCTCCTTTTATAGGTGGATTCCCAGTACAGCCAACCGGACTGGGGGTCAGGCTGCAACCGGCTCTGCGCCGGCGGCGTCCTTCTTGCTGGTGGCGTAGCGCTTGAGCGCTATGACGGCAAGGGCCGAGATGACCGTTCCCACGAGGATCGCGGTCACGAACATCAGGATGTTGCCGATGGCGAAGAAGACGAAGATGCCGCCGTGGGGTGCCTGCGACGTCACTCCGCTGCCCATGACGATGGCACCCGTGACGGCGGATCCCAGCAGGGAGGCGGGGATGACGCGCAGGGGGTCGGCTGCGGCGAAGGGGATCGCCCCTTCCGAGATGAACGCCGCTCCCAGCAGCCAGGCTGCCTTGCCGTTCTCCCGCTCCGCCACGGTGAAGCGGCGGCGGTCGAGGGTCGTGGCGAGCGCCATGGCCAGCGGAGGAACCATGCCGGCGGCCATGACCGCGGCCATGATCTGCCACGGCGCCTGGTTGTCGATGGCGCCGGCGCTCAGGCCGGCGACGGCGAAGGAGTAGGCGACCTTGTTGACGGGGCCGCCGAGGTCCACGGCCATCATGAGGCCGAGGATGAGGCCGAGGCCGACGGCGGCGGTGCCGGTGAGGCCCGAAAGCCAGTTGTTGAGCCCGGTGGTGATCGCCGCGATGGGCCCGCCGAGCACGAGGAACATGAGGCCCGAGGCCACGATGGATGCCACGAGCGGGATGATCACGACCGGCATGAGGCTGCGGAGCCACCGGGGTACCGAGAGGCGCCCGATCATCATGGCGACGTAGCCTGCGAGCAGCCCGCCGACGATGCCGCCGAGGAATCCGGCTCCCATGAAGCCCGCGACGGCGCCGGCGACGAAGCCGGGAGCGATGCCGGGGCGGTCGGCCAGGGCGTATGCGATGTAGCCGGCGAGGGCGGGGACCAGGAATCCGAGGGACAGCTGGCCGATCTTGAAGGCCACTGCACCGAGGTACTCACCCAGGCCACCGTCCGGCAGGTTGGCAAGGCTGTTCTCGAGCACCACCGCATCGGCCGTCTCGGTGATGAGGTACCCGCCGAGCAGGAAGCCGAGCGCGATCAGCAGGCCGCCGCCGGCGACGAAGGGGATCATGTAGCTGACACCGGTGAGCAGGGCGCGCTTGAGGGTGCTGCCGATGCCGTCCCGGCCGCCGTCGTCGTCGGCCTGCTCGCCGCCGGCCGTCCCGGCGACCCTGCGGGCGTTCGGGTTCTGCGCGGCGGCGACCGCTTCCTCGACCATCTCGCCCGGCTCGTCGATGCCGCGCTTGACGGGTGCGCTGATCACGGGCAGGCCGGCGAAGCGCTGCTTGTCGCGGACGTCGACGTCCACGGCGAAGATGACGGCGTCGGCTGCCGCGATGACAGCCGGATCCAGGGGAGTGGCGCCCGACGAGCCCTGCGTCTCCACCTGGAGGTCGATCCCGCGCTCCCTGGCGGCGGCGACGAGGGAGTCGGCGGCCATGTAGGTGTGGGCGATCCCGGTGGGGCAGGCCGTGACGGCGACGATGCGCCGTACCCTGGTGTCCGTCGCCCGGCCGGAGTCCACGGCGGGTCCGGTGGTGTCGGTCCCCGCAGGGGAGGTGCCGAGCGTGGCGGCGGCCTCACTCGCACGCGTGTTGGTCGCGGACTGCCCGGAGGCACCGGCGGCGTGGGCTCCTGCTCCGGCCTCCGCGGGAGCGGCACCGATGCCGAGGGCGCCGTTGACGAGCGCGACGACGTCGGCGGGTGTCTGCGCGGCGCGCAGCGAGGCGGTGAAGTCCTTCTTGATCAGGGACCGGGCCAGCTTGGACAGCAGCTTGAGGTGCTCCTGGTCGGCGCCGTCGGGCGCCGCGATGAAGAAGACGAGGTCAGCGGGGCCGTCCTTGGCCCCGAAGTCCACCGCCGGTGAGAGGCGCGCCATGGCGAGTGTCGCCTGGGAGACCGCCGTCGAGCGGCAGTGCGGGATGGCGATACCGCCCGGAACGCCGGTCGAGGTCTTCTCCTCCCGGGCGAGGGCGTCGGCGTACAGGCCGTCGACTTCCGTCGATCGGCCCTGCGCGGCGACCTGCTCCGCGAGGTAGCGGATCACCGAGGACCGTTCGGTCCCCAGGTCCTTGTCCAGAGCGACGAGCTCCGGAGTGATGAGATCGGACATCAGAAATCCTCCTGTGCAGGGGGCCCGTCAGCGGACCCGGTAGCGCTTGGTTCGATCACGGGAAGGGTGACCATGAGGGGTGTGACCACGACGGCGGCCGGCGTCGTCTGGTCGAGCGATGGAACGGTGGAACCAGGAAGGGCGGCAGCCGCCGATCCGTGGGCGACGGCCTGGCGCAGGCAGTTCTCCGGGAGTTCTCCTGCTGCATGCGCCAGGAGGTAGCCGGCCAATGCGGAATCGCCCGCGCCGACCGTGGAACGCGCCGTGACGGGCGGATGCACGGCATGCCATGCTCCCGTGTTCGTCACGAGCAGGGCGCCCTTGGAGCCAAGGGTCGCCAGCACCGCTCCGACCCCCGCGGTGATGAGCACCGCGCAGGCCTTGGCGGCCAATTCATGATCCTGCTCGAGGTCGTCACCCGTGCCGATGCCCGTGAGTTCGCTGAGCTCCTCGGCGTTGGGCTTGAGCAGGTCCGGCGCCGGGATGCCGGCAGCGGCTTCGATCAGCGGTTCGCCCGAGGAATCGATCGCGACGCGGGGCGCCGACAGGCCGTACGTCTCGCGGACGGCTGCCGTGACCCTCGTGTAGAAGGTCGGCGGCACGCCCGGGGGGAGGGATCCGGCCAGGACCAGCCAGTCCGCTCCATCGCTCTCGGCCACGACGACGGCGAGGAGGTCCTCGAGGAGTTCGGCGGAGAGTTCGGGGCCGGGCTCGTTGATCTTCGTCGTCGTGCCGTCGGGCTCGGTGATGGCTGTGTTGGTGCGGAGGGCCGCGCCGATCGGGAGGTTGCGGAACGGGACGGCGATGCCGCGCAGGTCCGCGAGGACGGCGTCGTCGTCATCACCGGGCAGGATGGCGAGCGTACGGGTGCCCGACATGGCCAGGGCCCGGCTGACATTGACACCCTTGCCGCCTGCCTCCTGCACCACGTGCACGGCACGCTGGACCGCGCCGCGGGCCAGGGGTGCGCTGAGCTCCACGGTGCGGTCGATACTGGGATTCGCCGTGAGGGTCAGGATCACGCGACGATCACCTCCACGTCGGCATCGGCGAGTGCGTCCGCGAGGGCGCCCCGGGGCGCGTGGTCGGTGATGAGTGCATCGATTTCCTCCAGGTGGGCGAAGCTGATGAGGGTCTCCTCGTCGAACTTGGACGAGTCCGCGAGGAGTACCACGCGGCGTGCGGAGCGGACGATCGCCGTCTTCACGGCAGCCTCGTCGACATCCGGGGTACTGAGGCCGAAGCCGGCGCCGATGCCGTTGGTGCCCACGAAGGCGACGTCGGCGCGCAGGCGCGTGAAGTGTGCCACCGTGCTGCTCCCCACGGCGGCGCTCGTCAGCGCCCGGACCCGGCCGCCCACGAGCTCGACGCTCAGGCCGGCGCCGGAGACGAGCGCTGCGATGGGAACGGAGTGGGTGACGACCGCCAGTCCCGGGCGTGCCTCGTCGACCAGCAGTTCGGCGAGTGCGCCGGTGGTGCTGCCGGCGTCCAGCACGACGGCGCCCGTCATGGGCGACAGGGAGAGTGCGGCCTGGGCGATGCGCTTCTTCTCGGGCGAGTGCTGGGAGGAGCGGCTGGTGAGGCTCGCTTCCTTCGTCGTGGCTCCGCTGCCGGCGATGGCGCCACCGTGGACACGGCGCAGGACGCCGTCGTTCTCGAGGAGGGCGAGGTCCCTGCGGACCGTCTCCCGGGTGATGCCGAAGCGGGAGGAGAGGCCGGCCACAGTGACGCGGCCGTCGGCGGAGACCAGGCTGCTGATCTGGCGGTAGCGCTCTTCCGCGAACATGAGGACCTCGTTGTCTTCGGCCGGAGTCGGGACCCCGGAATGTGGCTTTGTCTTTGTTTGAGTGACTCTATCTTCGAACGGCGCGGAGCGTCAAGGGTATTGCGGAGACTACAAAAACAAACACAGACGAAAAAAGGGCCGGAGCGTCAGCTCCGGCCCTTCGGTTGCGGTGGCTAGAGGCCCGTGTCCCGCGTCTCGTTCCGCGTGATGGTCTCCCCCGTGTTCGGGTCGACCACGGAGCGGGACTCCGACACGCGGTTCTGCCGGCGCGGTGCCGCCAGGACGAGGGCTGCGATCAGGCCGATCACGCCCACCACCATCAGGATGTACCCCACGAGGTTGATGTCGACGATGCTGATGACGTCGGCCTGGATGGCGAAAGCAAGTATTGCACCGAGTGCAATAAGGAAAATCGCAGAACCGATTCGCATTAGAAAGACTCCTTCGGGTTGGCTTGACTGACAGTTTCGAGAGAATTCCCCAGCGGTTTCACGTCCACTGCCGCGCTCTCCCAGGGCGGCCCGCCTGCCGCCATCCTACGACCACATCGCCGCGATTCCGCGGATGCTGGTCACAAAACCCCTGCGCCCCGGTCTCGGCAACAGGAGAGGAAAGGTGCCCCCAGGCACCTTGATAAGCAGGATTAGCGTAGTGCTAGGATTGCACCCTAAGCATGCTGATGAAGTACAGTTGCAGTTAGTTGCACTTCGATGCACCGGAATATTCGACAGCAGCTCGTCCTCGGACGGGTGGCTCATCACTCAAGGAGCACCACATGAGTTTCATCGGTTTTCTTATCCTCGGCCTCATCGCCGGCGCCCTCGCCAAGCTGATCCTGCCCGGTAAGCAGGGCGGCGGAATCATCATCACCATGCTGCTCGGCGTCGTCGGCGCCTTCCTGGGCGGCTTCATCGGAGGCAGCATCCTGGGTGTCGACCTCGGCAGCACCTTCTCGCTGATGTCCATCCTCTTCGCCGTCATCGGCGCGCTGATCGTGCTGGTCATCTACGGTGCCATCACCAAGCGTCGCGGCTCGCGCGTCTAGCCACAGGCACCACGTAGCTGCACCATGGGGGAGCGGCTGCGAGAAGGGCGTCACCGGAGAACGGTGGCGCCCTTCACCGTTAAACGCATCGTCCCGGAATGTCCGGCCTGCGCAACCAGCAGAACGCCCGCCCGCCCGGGACCGCCCCACCCTAGACTCGGGTGCAGCGACCACCGACCCATCTGTGGAGGACCATCATGTTCGGCCGTAACAAGGAGAATCCAGCCGTCAAGGCTGCCAACGGGACGCTGTTCGACAAGGACGGCAACCCCAAGCCCGGAATCCTGCGCGGGATCGAACGGGCGCTGGATGTCCAGCGGCCGCTGATCCTCGCCAACCTGAACCGGCTCCGCCGCCGCAACCCGGACGCCTCCCCGGCGGAACTGGCGCGGCTGCTCGAGCGGGACTACCTGCGGGCGACGACGGCGGCCGGAGCCGCTGTCGGTGCTACCGCCGCCGTCCCCGCCGTCGGCACCATCGCCTCCCTGGGGCTCTCCGCCGCCGCGACGGTCGGTTTCCTCGAGGCCACGGCGCTGTACGCCGAGTCCGTCGCCGAACTGCACGGGATCAACACGCAGGATCCCGTGAGGTCCCGGACGATGGTGATGGCGATCCTGATGGGCGAGGAGGGCACGGCGCTGATCCGGTCCATCCTCGGCGCTTCCGCCGGGCAGGGAGCCCCGCAGTACTGGGGCCAGCTGGTCAACAAGTCCGCGCCGACCTCGCTCGTGAAGACCGTCACCGGTTCCATCCAGCGCCGCTTCCTCAAGAAGTTCCTCGCCAAGCAGGGAGGTTTCATGCTGGGACGGGCCCTGCCGTTCGGTGCCGGCGCCATCATCGGCGGCACCGGCAACCACCTCATGGGCAAGGCGGTCATCCGGACCACGCGTGAAGCCTTCGGCCCGCTCCCGCAGACCATTCCGGGAGAACTGGCCGAGGTCCTGCAGCTTCCCGAGCAGGGAAGCGGCCGGAAGCGGGCCTAACCGAAGATCGCGTGCGCCACGGCGAAGATCACCAGGCCGGCCAGTGAGCCGACCACGGTGCCGTTGATACGGATGAACTGCAGGTCCTTGCCGACCTGCAGTTCGATCTTCCGCGACGTCTCCTCGGCATCCCACCGGCCGACCGTCTCGGAGATGACGCCGGCGATCTCGCTGCGGTAGGTGCGCACCGCGTAGGACGCGCCGTCGGCGATCCACCGGTTCACCTTGCCGGCCAGGTCGTCGTCGCTCGTCAGGCGTGAACCGAAGTCGCGCACGGCGGCCTTGAAGTTGGACGTCAGTTCGCTGTCCGGGTCATTGACCGCCTCGAGGAGGGCGTTCTTGATCGTGGCCCAGGTGCGGGCAGTGAGGTCGCGGACGCGCGGGTCGTCCAGCAACTGGCCCTTGATCTCCTCCGCCTTGGCGATGGTCTCGGGCTTGTGCTGGAGATCCTGGGCGAGGTCCCGCAGGTACTTGTCGATGGCGAGCCGGACGTCGTGCTGCGGATCGTCCTGCACCGCCCGGATGAACTTGGACAGCTCGGCATGCACGCGGTCGCCGACGACGCCGTCGACGAGGCGCGGAACCCAGGTGGGGGAACGCTGCGCCACGACCCGCGTGACCACGGCGTAGTTCGCGTCCACCCAGTCGCCGGCCCGGTCCACGAGCAGGTCCACCAGCCGGTGGTGGTGTCCCTCGGCGAAGATGCGCTCGGCGATGCTGCCGATGGGAGGCCCCCAGGGCGGATCGAGCAGGTGCTTGCGGACCATGGACTCGATGACGCCCTGCACGGCGTCGTCGTTCAGTACCGTGAACATGCCGCGGATCAGGGCGGCGCCCTCGGCGGCCACGCGGTCGGCGCTCTCCGGCTTCTCCAGCCAGGCGCCCGCCTTCTGGGCTATCCGCGCGGAGTCCAGCTTGGCGCGCACCACGTCCTCCGAGAGGAAGTTCTCCTCCACGAACTGGCCGAGTGACTCGCCGATCTGGTCCTTCTTGCGCGGGATGATCGCGGTATGCGGGATCTTCAGCCCCATGGGGTGCTTGAAGAGCGCGGTGACGGCGAACCAGTCCGCGAGTGCGCCGACCATCCCGCCCTCGGCCGCCGCCCGGACGTATTCGAGCCAGGGGTAGGTGTCCTGCAGGGCGAAGGCCACCACGAAGATGACGGCCATGACCGCCAGGAGGCCCGTGGCCAGCAGTTTCATGCGGCGGAGGGCGGCCGCACGCTCCGCATCGGTGCCGGTCATCTGAGCATTCACCCTCCCGAGTCTATCGAGCGCGCCTTCCCGTCCGTCGTCGGGTGCCGGCCGATGGTGCACCGGATACCGGTCACGTACCGTGTTAGGGACACCACCGACGACCGAAGGGATGGTCCGTGCCTCCTGTGATCTTCGCCCACCGTGGCAGCAGCGGCACCTTTGCCGAGCACACGCGGGCGGCCTACCTGCAGGCGCTGGCCGACGGCACCGACGGCGTGGAGTGCGACGTCCACCTGACCCGTGACGGACAGCTCGTGTGCATGCACGACACCACCCTGGACCGCACCACGAACGTCTCCGGGAAAGTGGCGGACCGGACGCTGGCGGAGCTGCGCGCGCTGGACGTGTTCTCCTGGAAGGGCGCGTCGATCCCGGCGGAATACGGCGAGCCGGCGGACCAGCTCCTGTCCCTCTCCGACCTCCTGGTGATCCTCCGCCGGGCAGGGCGGCCTCTCAGGCTCGCCATCGAGCTCAAGCACCCGAGCCCCTTCGGTCTGCGCCTGGAGGAGGCGCTCATCGCGTTCCTCATGGACGAGGGGTGGGATCCGGAATCGTCGATGCTCGGGACCATCGAGGTGAGCTTCATGAGCTTCAACCCGGACTCGATGCGGCATCTCGCCGAGTCCGCACCACACCACATGCTGTGCCAGCTGGTGTCCGACGTGAGCCCGAAGGAGGTCCGGGCTGCCCTGAGCTTCGGGGCGATCACCGAAGGGGCGCTGATCACCATCATGAAGAGGGCACTGAAGGAGGGGGAGCGGCTCGTCGACCACCAGGAGGTCGGCATGGCCGGGCCGGGCATGAGGTACATCCGCAGCCACCCGGAGCGCGTGCGACGGTGGATCCGGGACGGCGTGCGCGTACGGGCCTGGACGGTCAACTCCGTGAAGGACGCCCTGTTCCTCGCGGAGCTCGGGGTGCAGGAGATGACGTCGGACTATCCGGCGCGGATCCGGATGGCCTTCGAGGGCAACAGCAAGTAACCGTCCACCGGAGGCCGGTGTGGTTGAGTGGGGAAATGCAATCGCCGATCGAGGACTACGCGCTCGTTTCCGACCTCCATACCGGTGCGCTCATCTCCCGGGACGGCAGCGTCGACTGGCTCTGCTTCCCCCGGTTCGACTCGGATTCCGTCTTCGCCGCCATGCTCGGCACGCCGGAGCACGGCCGCTGGCTCGTCGCACCGCTGTCACCGGAGTCCGAGGTGGTGGAACGCAGCTACATCTCCTCGACCTTCGTCCTCCAGACGCATTGGCGGACTCCGGAGGGAGAGGTGCTGGTCACCGACTTCATGCCGCTCACGGACCGCCGGGCCAACGTGGTGCGGCGCATCCAGGGCCTGCGCGGCAGCGTCACCCTGCGGCAGGAGCTGGAGATCCGGTTCGGCTACGGCGATATCGTGCCGTGGGTCAGCCAGGGGACGGAGGACGGCGTCCCGGTGCTCCTGGCCATCGCGGGCCCCGACGCCCTGCTGCTGCGTGGACCCCGGCTGAAGGCGGCGGACCACCGCCATGAGGGCACGTTCGAGGTGGCCGCAGGCGACGTCGTCGACCTGGAACTCGTCTGGTACCCGTCGCACCGCGACAAACCACCGGCACTGGATATCGACGAGGCGCTCGACAGCGTGATCAGCTACTGGCGGGCCTGGGGTGCCAGCTGCCTGGACGACGGCGAGTACGCCGACGCCGTCCAGCGCTCGCTCCTCGTGCTGCGCGCACTCACGCACGAGGACACCGGGGGGATCGTCGCCGCTCCGACGACGTCCTTGCCCGAGCAGTTCGGTGGGGCCCGCAACTGGGACTACCGCTTCTGCTGGCTGCGTGACGCCGCACTGACCCTCGAGGCGATGATGACTCACGGGTTCGCCGAGGAGGCGCTGGAGTGGCGCAACTGGCTGTTGAGGGCCGTCGCCGGTGATCCCGAGGACCTGCAGATCATGTACGGGCTGGCCGGTGAGCGGCAGCTGCCCGAGCGGGAACTGGGCCACCTGCCGGGGTACGCGGACTCCGTGCCCGTCCGTGTGGGAAACGGTGCGGTGGACCAGTACCAGGCCGACGTCGTGGGCGAGGTCATGGTGGCGCTGGAGAAACTCCGGGGCCACGGCGTGACCGAGGACAACTTCTCCTGGCCCCTGCAGCGGGCGCTGCTGGGGTTCGCGGAGAAGCACCTGGACGACCGCGACCACGGGATCTGGGAGATGCGCGGCGACCTGCAGTACTTCACGCACTCCCGCGTCATGATGTGGGCGGCGTTCGACTGCGCGGTCCGGGCGGTCCGGGACCACGGGCTCAGCGGGCCGCAGCAGCATTGGACGGACATCCGGGACGGACTGCGCGAGGAGATCCTGCAGCGTGGCTTCAACCGCGAGCTGAACAGCTTCACCCAGGTCTACGGCGGTTCCGAGCTGGATGCCTCGCTGCTGCAGCTGCCGCAGGTGGGATTCCTGGACTACGACGACCCGAGGATGCTCGGCACGGTCGAGCGGATCGAGAAGGACCTGCTGGACGCGCAGGGACTGCTGCTCCGCTACCGCACCGACAGCTCGGACGACGGACTCGAGCCCGGCGAGCACCCGTTCCTGGCGTGCTCCTTCTGGCTCGTCGAACAGTACGCGCACGGGGGCCGGCTGGACGAGGCGAAGCGCCTCATGGACCAGCTGGTGGGCTACTCCAACGAACTCGGCCTGCTGTCCGAGGAGTACGACGCCGTCAACAACCGCATGGCGGGCAACTTCCCCCAGGCCTTCTCGCACCTGGCCCTGGTGCGTGCGGCGGACGCCCTGCAGATGGCCCGCGGCGAGGCCGATCCCCACGAGTCGATGGCCCGGGAGTGATCCCGGGCCATCGCGTGGGGTTCGCCGTCGTTCCCTCGGCCGGGGTGGCTAGACCGTGACGCCCTGCGGCTTCAGGACCACCTTGATGGCGCCGTCCGTCTTCTTCTGGAAGTTCCGGTAGGCGGCAGGGGCCTCGTCGATCGAGACCTCGTGGGTCATGAGGTCGGTGACGCCCAGCGGGTCGGAGGGCTCCTCGACGATCGGCAGGAGCTCGTCCGTCCAGCGCCGCACGTTGCACTGGCCCATGCGGAACTGGAGCTGCTTGTCGAACATGTTGAGCAGCGGCATGGGGGTGGCGGCGCCGCCGTAGACGCCGCTGAGGGAGATGGTGCCGCCCCGGCGGACCGCGTCGATCGCCGAGTGGAGGACGGTCACGCGGTCGCTGCCACCGGTCTCCATGACCTTCTGGGCGAGCTTGTCGGGCAGGATGCCGACGGCGTGCTGGGCGAAGGCGCCGACGGGCGAGCCGTGGGCTTCCATGCCGACGGCGTCGACGACGGCGTCCGGGCCGCGGCCGTTCGTCATGCTGCGCAGCTCCTCGGCGGTGTTCTTCGTGAAGTCGATGGTCTCGATACCGTGGCGCTTGGCCATGTCGCGGCGCTCCGCAACGGGTTCGACGGCGATGACACGGTGGCCGAGGTATTTGCCGATACGGGCCGCGAACTGGCCGACCGGCCCGAGGCCGTAGACCGCGAGGACGCCGTCCTTCGGCACATCGGCGTACTGCACGCCCTGCCACGCGGTGGGCAGGATGTCCGAGAGGTAGAGGTAGCGCTCGTCGGGCAGCTCCGAGCCGACCTTGACCGGGCCGTAGTCGGCGAAGGGCACGCGAAGGTACTCCGCCTGCCCGCCGGGCACCGAGCCGTAGAGCTCCGAGAAGCCGAACAGGGCCGCGCCGGATCCTGCCGCGTGGACCTGGGTCGTCTCGCACTGCGACTGCAGGCCGCGCTTGCACATGAAGCAGTACCCGCAGGAGATGTTGAACGGTACGACGACGCGGTCGCCGACCTTGAGCTTGGTGACACCCGCGCCGACCTCCTCGACGATCCCCATGGGCTCGTGGCCGAGGATGTCACCCTTGTGCATGTACGGGCCGAGGACCTCGTAGAGGTGGAGGTCCGAGCCGCAGATGGCGGTCGAGGTGATGCGGATGATCGCGTCCGTGGGTTCCTGGATCGTGGGATCGGGGACGTTCTCGACGCTGACGTTGCGCTTGCCCTGCCATGTCACTGCCTTCATGTGGTGCTCCTCCGGGTAGTAAGTAGGCTTTCCTTTTCCTACTATTCCCTCCTTTGACACGAATGGGAAGCCGGGCAGCACCTCGCCTAGCCTTGACGGGTGGTTCTTCTCCAATCTCCGGCGGTCCGAGTCGCCCTGTCCGTGGCCATCGCCACCGGGTTGTACGGCCTTTCCTTCGGCGCCCTGTCCGTCGCGGCCGGCCTCGACCTCCTGCAGACCATGGCGCTGAGCCTGCTGCTGTTCAGCGGTGGCTCCCAGTTCGCCTTCATCGGCGTCATCGCCGGTGGCGGCAGCGGGATCGCCGCGATGTCGGCAGCCGCCCTGCTCGGGATCCGCAACGGCGTGTACGGGATGCAGGTCAACGTGCTGCTGCGGCCGTCGCGCCGGCTGAAGCTGCCGGCGGCCCATCTCACCATCGACGAGTCGGTGGCCACGGCAACGGGCCAGACCGATCCGGACGAGCAGCGCCGCGGATTCTGGGCCGCGGGGATCGGCGTGTTCGTGCTGTGGAACCTCTTCACCCTCGTCGGCGCGCTCGCGGGGAATGCGATGGGTGACCCCGCCCGGTGGGGACTCGACGGTGCAGCGGTCGCGGCGTTCCTCGGGCTGCTCTGGCCCCGGATCCGTACTCGCGAGCCCGCGGCGATCGCCGTCGTGTGCGCCGTCGTCACGCTCATCGCCGTGCCGCTCGTGCCTCCCGGCGTGCCGATCCTGATCGCCGCGGTGGTGGCCGCGGGCCTGGGGCTCGCGGGGCTCGGCCCGGTGACGGAGGGGCTGGAGCCCGACGTCGAGCCCTACCCCGCCGCGTCAGGAACCGACCCGGCCGCCTCGGGAGCGCGCCCGGCGAAAGGTTCCGGGCCGCTGGAGGGGGGCGCATGAGTCTCTGGGGATGGATCCTGCTCGCGTGCGCAATCTCGATCGCCACGAAGTTCCTCGGGTTCCTCGTGCCGGCGAAGCTGCTCGACAATCCGAGGATGCTGCGGGTCGCGGGGTCCGTGACCATCGGTTTGCTCGCGGCGCTGACGGCTGTCAACACGTTCGCGTCCGGGCAGGTGCTCGTGGTCGACGCACGGGTGGCCGCCCTGGCTGCTGCCGCCGTCGCGCTCTGGTTGCGGGCGCCCTTCCTCGTGGTGGTCGTGGTCGGAGCGCTCGCGGCCGGGCTGGCACGGTTGCTGGGCGCCGCGTAGGGCCGGACAGTCCACCTGGCCGTTCCTGCCCGCTGGACGACGGGATCCGGTGGGAATGTTCGAACATTCCCACTGAGCGGGACGGTTCAGTGGAAGGGAGCGAGGCGGCGGCGCAGCCTAGGACCGGACGTTTTGCCCCAGCCCGGGCTAGGCCGCAGAACGCGGCATGAACATGATCACGGCGACGCCGACCAGGCAGACCGCGGAACCGATGAGGTCCCACCGGTCGGGACGGAATCCGTCGACGAGCACGCCCCACGCGAGCGATCCCGCCACGAAGACGCCCCCGTAGGCGGCCAGGATCCGCCCGAAGTTCGGGTCGGGCTGCAGCGTCGCGACGAAACCGTAGGCGCCGAGGGCCATGATCCCGAGCCCCGCCCACCACCACGGCCGCCCCTCACGGACGGCCTGCCAGATCAGCCAGGCGCCGCCGATCTCCGCCCCGGCCGCGAGGACGAACAGGAGGGCCATGCGCAGGATCGTCATGGCACCAGTCTGCCGCCCGGGTTCAGGAAGCGCCGACGACGGCGGCGGTCGCCTCCGCGATCGCGGCTTCCTCGTTCGTGGGCACCACGAGGACGGGGAAGGCGGACGACGCCGTGCTGATGACACGGGCCTCCTTGCTGCGCTCGCCGTTCCTGGCCTCATCGAGTTCGAGGCCGAGGGCTCCGAGCTTCGAGACGACGGCGCTGCGGAAGGCTGATGCGTTCTCGCCGATGCCGGCCGTGAAGACGAGTGCCTCCGCGCCGCCCACCGCGACGTGGTAACCGCCGATGTACTTCGCGAGCCGGTAGGAGGCCACCTCGATGGCGAGCTTCGCGCGGTCCTCGCCGGCCTCCGCGGCCTCGGTCACCGAGCGCATGTCGTTGGTGCCCGTCAGCCCCTTCAGCCCGCTGTTGCGGTTGAGGAGCGTGTCGAGGTCCTGCTCCGAGTACCCCTCGCGCAGGAGGAACAGCAGGATGGACGGGTCGATATCACCGGAGCGTGTTCCCATCACGAGTCCTTCGAGGGGAGTGAAGCCCATCGAGGTGTCGATGCTCTCGCCGTCGCGCACCGCCGTGGCGGAGGCGCCGTTGCCGAGGTGCGCGATCACGCCGGTGAACGTGTCCGCGCCGAGCAGCTCCGCGGCACCGCGCGCCACGTAGGCGTGCGAGGTCCCGTGGAAGCCGTAGCGGCGGATGCCGAACCTCCGGTACAGCTCGTCCGGCACCGCGTACCGCCAGGCGTGCTCGGGCAGGGTGCGGTGGAACGCCGTGTCGAAGACCGCCACCTGCGGCATCTTCGGCCACTTCTCGGTGATGGCCCTGATCCCGGTGACGGCGGCGGGGTTGTGCAGCGGTGCCAGCGGGTTGAGCCGCTCGATGGCACGCGTGATCTCGTTGTCGATCAGCACCGGTTCGCTGAAGCGCTCACCACCGTGCACCACGCGGTGCCCGACGGCGTCGATCCGGCGCCCGTCGAGGGCCGCGGCGACCTCGCCGTCCACGCGGTCGAGGGCCGCCGCGTGGTCCGGCACCTCGGCCTCACCGATGCGCTCCACCAGGCCCTCCGCGAGGACGTCGTCGCCCTCGCGCACCTGGTACTTGAGCGAGGATGAGCCGGAGTTGATGACGAGGATGATCATGGGGTCCTGTCCTGGGAGGGGCGGGGGTGGCTAGGAGGCGGCGTGCTGCTGGGCCTGGACCGCGGTGATGGCGACCGTGTTGACGATGTCCTCCACGGTGCAACCGCGCGAGAGGTCGTTGACCGGCTTCCGGAGGCCCTGGAGCACGGGCCCGACGGCGACGGCACCGGCTGATTGCTGCACGGCCTTGTAGGTGTTGTTGCCGGTGTTGAGGTCGGGGAAGATGAAGACCGTCGCCTGGCCCGCCACCGAGGATCCCGGGAGCTTGGAGGCGGCGACGGAGGCGTCCACCGCGGCGTCGTACTGGATGGGCCCCTCCACCGCGAGATCGGGCCGATGCTGCCGCACGAGTTCGGTGGCGCGCCGCACCTCGTCCACGGCTCCGCCGCTGCCGGATTCGCCCGTGGAGTAGGAGAGCATCGCCACGCGGGGCTCGACGCCGAACTGCGCGGCCGTCTCGGCCGAGGCCACTGCGATGTCCGCCAGCTGCTCCTCGTTGGGGTCCGGGTTCACGGCGCAGTCGCCGTACACGAGCACGCGGTCCTGCAGGAGCATGAGGAACACCGAGGAGACGATCTTCACGCCGTCCTTGGTCTTCACGAATTCGAGCGCCGGCCGGATGGTGTTCGCCGTGGTGTGGGCGGCACCGGATACCATGCCGTCGACCTTCCCGAGCTGGACCATCATCGTGCCGAAGTATGCCCCTTCGAGCATGCGCTCGCGGGCCTGGTCGAGGGAGACATTCTTGTGGGCGCGTACCCGTGCGTACTCCGCGGCGAATTCTTCACGCAACGCGCTTGTCGCCGGGTCGATCAGCGTGATGCCGGTGAGGTCGATGCCCTGGCCCGTCGCCAGTTCACGGACGCGTGCCTCCGGTCCGAGGATCGTCAGGTCGCAGACATCACGGCGGTGCAGGATCTCGGCGGCCTTGAGCACCCGGATGTCCTCGCCCTCGGGGAGCACGATATGCCGCCGCTCGGACCGCGCGCGCTGGATGAGCTCGTGCAGGAACCGCAGGGGAGTCATGCTGACGGGGCGGGGGAGCTCGAGCCGCTCCAGCAGTTCGTGCTCGTCCACCTGGCGCGACCAGGCGCCGAGCGCGGCGGCGGCCTTGCGCCGCAGTCCGCTGGCGATCTCGCCGCGCACCTCGCTGACCCGGCGGGCAACCGTATAGGTGTCGTCGTCGAGCGCGAACACCGGGAACGGTGCCTGCGCGAGGAGGGCGAGGATGTTGGGGTCCGGTGCGAGCCCGCCGGTGAGGATCATGCCCGAGGGAACCGGGAACTCGGGGGAGAACGACGACGCCAGCGTTGCCACGAGGACGTCCGCGCGGTCACCGGGCACGATCACGAGGGCGCCGTCGGTGAGCAGGTGCAGGAAGTTGCCGACGTTCATGGCGGCGACGCGCACGCTCGTGACGTCGCGCTCGAGATTGGAATTGCCGGCGATCTGACGGGCACCGAGTTCGGCGGAGACCTCGGAGACGGTGGGCTGGGAGATCTCCGAGAGTTCCGGGATCACGTAGACGGGACGGCCCGAACGGCCGGGCCGCACGTGCTCGCTGATGGCGGTGACGGCGTCGTCCGCAGCCCGGTTCACCATCATGGCGAGGAGGGACACCTTGGCTGCGTCGAGTTCGCGGCGGGCGACGTCGACGGCGTCGGCCGCTTCCTCGACGGACATGTCCTTCGCGCTGACGACGGCGAGCACCATGGCGCCGAGGTTGTTCGCGAGGCGGGCGTTGAGGTCGAACTCGACGGCGGCGTCGTTCCCGGAGAGGTCGGTGCCCTCGACGATGACGACGTCGCACTCCGCGGCGATCTCGCTGTAGATGGCGACGCAGCGGGCGTCGATCTCGGCGCGGTCGCCGGTGACGAGCAGGGCACGTGCCTCGGCGCGCGTGAGGCCGCCGCGGGCACGGCCCTCCGGGAGGTCGAACGCACGTTGCATGAGCCGCACCATGGGGTCGGCAGCGGGATCGCTGCCCTCGACGATGGGCCGGAAGAAGCCCACGCGGTCGGCGTGCCGGTGCAGCATGTCGGCCAGGCCCAGGGAGATCAGGGACTTGCCGGAGCCGTTGGTCATGGCGCTCACATATATTCCGCGGGTCATGGAGCCAGTCTTGCAGGGTCCCCAGGTGCCCGCCATAACGGGTGTCACGTCCTCGGGCAGTTCCCTCACGGTGCCGGGACGGCAGGAAAGTCCGGCCAGTGGCACCTTCCGGGGTGATTCCTGCCGTCCCGACGCATCACGGCCGCCGCCGTCAGCGCAGGGGTGCGCGCGTGTCCGTGTCCGGCCCCCAGTAGCCACCCGCCGCCACGAGCAGCCCGGCGACGACGAGCAGGGCCGCGATGGGGCCGTACTTGCCGAAGGCCTGCTGGAGCGGGGGCAGGTAGTAGGGGTAGAGCGCCGGGACCACGATCGACAGGCTGTACCCCAGGCCGTAGCCGCTGGACCTCACGCCGCCGGCGAACCTCTCGGACAGGTAGGCGCCCACCGGCCCGTACACCGAGACGGTGACCGCCTGCAGGGCGGCGCAGAGCACGACGACGGACACCGGGCTCTCCACCGCGAAGATCGCCAGGAAGCACACAGGTGCGGCCACGGCGGCCATCGCCCCGAAGCCGATGAAGAAGCGACGCCGTCCTACGAGGGTGGAGACCTGCCCGCAGAGCGCCATGGCGACCGCGGAGACGGTCGTGGCGCACAGCAGGGCGAGTGTGACGCCCCGGCCGTCGAAGGTTCCGGCCTTCGTCAGTTCGGAGGTGAGGGTCGGGATGGCCATGTAGGTCAGCAGCCACAACCCGGTCATCAGGGTGAAGGTCTGGAGGAAGACGTGCCGGTCGCGTCCTACCAGCACGTCCTTCAGCGGCGAGCGGGGCGCCGGGACCTGTGCTGCGGCGGGGGCGTCCGCGACCTGGCGCCGGTAGTACCGGAGCATGACGAGCGCGAGGATGCCGCCGACGACGAACGGCACGCGCCAGCCCCAGGCGGTGTAGGACGCAGGATCGAGGACGGTCAGCAGGACGAGGACGAGGGCGGCGATGCTCGCGTTGGCCACGGGTGACATCGCCATGATGAGCCCGCTCGCCAGGCCTCGCCGCCGGGGCGCCGACCACTCCATCGCCAGCGGGACGGCGGAGGTGTATTCGCCGCCCAGGAACACGCCGCCGAGGAACCTCAGGGCCAGGATCAGTGCCACGGTCCCGCCGCCGAGCACCTCGTGGCCCGGGACGGCCGCGATCAGCAGGGTCGTCGCGGCGATGCCTGCGAGGGCGACCTTCGTGGTGGCCGTGCGGCCCACGCGGTCGGCGACGGGTCCGAAGATCGCGGCTCCGAGGGGGCGCCCGATCAGGGTAGCCGTGAAGACCAGCCCTGCGGTGGCCGCGACGTTCTCCGCACCGAGGAGGGTACCCGCGGCCGGTGCGAGGGCGATCACCGGCAGGAAGATGTCGAACTGGTCCACGTAGTTCCCGAAGATCCCGCCGCGGACGGCATGGCGGGCCCTCGGGTCGGCGGCGATCCGCGGCTCGGCGGGGGATGGCAGGGGGGTACGGGGCATCGTATTCTCGCTTCCTTCGCCGGCATGATCCGGAGCAGGTTCGGCGGTCGAAGCTGCAGCAGCTTCCTCTCAGCCCTTGCCGGGGCTCCCGCGGGAATTGGTGGTTCCATCCTGCCATGCCGACGCCGCTCTTGACCCCGCGTCGTCCGGCGCGTAACGTACAACCACATGGTTGTACAACAGTTGAGCGAGGACGAGGTGGACCGCCTGTTCCAGGCGCTCGCCGACGCGACACGGAGGGACATCGTGGCGCGCGTCCTGGTCGCCGAGTATTCGGTATCCGGCCTGGCCGAGCAGTACGACATGAGTTTCGCCGCCGTGCAGAAACACGTGGCCGTCCTCGAGCGGGCCGCTCTGGTCACGAAGGAGAAGCGCGGACGGGAGCAGATCGTGCGCGGACAGGTCGACGGCGTGCACAAGGCCCGCCGCCTGCTCGACGAGTACGAGAGGATCTGGCGGCAGCGGGTCGACCGGATCACGGACATCCTCGCCGAGGATGCCGGGGACAAGGACTAGGAAGGCAGCATCATGACGGTCATCAGTACCGAGAAGGACGTCGAGGAACTCCACTTCAGGCTCGTCGCGGAGTTCGACGCCGGAGTGGAACGCGTGTGGCAGATCTGGGCGGATCCGCAGCAGCTCCAGCGGTGGTGGGGCCCGCCGACGTGGCCCGCGACGTTCGACGCCTACGAGTTCGAGGAGGGCGGGCACGCGGCCTACTTCATGACCGGGCCCGACGGCGAGAAGGCGCGGGGCTGGTGGCGCATCACCGCCGTCGAGCCTCCGCACCGGCTGACGTTCGTGGACGGATTCGCGGACGAGAACGGCGACCCGGTGCCCGATATGGGCGAGACGACGGCGACCGTGATCCTCGAGGACCTCGGCGGCCGTACCCGCATGACCATGACCACGGCCTTCGAGTCCGTCGAGCAGCTCAACCAGATGGTGGAGATGGGCATGGAGGAGGGCATCCGGGAGGCCCTCGGTCAGGTCGACGCGCTGCTCGCGGAGGACGCCTCCGTCTCAGCCTGCACTCGCCCGCGCCGTCGGGGCGACAGGAAGGACCGCCGAAAAAGGCCTTTGAACTGGTCCCCGGATGTTGGACTGGCTAAGTAAGTAGGTTAGGCCGCGAGGGTCTGAGCACGGTATCGCACCGGGCTCAGGCCCTTGAGCTTT